>DASTLD010000530.1:0-13656 GCA_035715345.1 Longimicrobium sp. | reverse complement strand
GAAGTTGGGGGAGGGGTTTGGGGAGGGGGCCTCCGCCCTGTGGAGGCACCCTGCGGATCGCGCGAAGCTACTCGTTCCCGCCGGGCGTCGCTGCCGCCGCGGGCGCCGGCCGCGGGCGAGCCGGCTGCCGCACCGCCGGCGGCCCGGGCGCGCGCTCCGGCTCGCGGGGGTGCTCCGGCGGCGGCCCGGCGATGAACTGCTGCGTGCGCCTGCGCCAGCGCTCCGTGGCGCCGGGCAGCTGGCCCTCGCCCTCGGGGCGGCCGGTGGCGAGCGTGACGTGCATCACCCGCGGCAGCAGGCGCAGCACGGCCAGCTCCAGCCCCGTGGCCGCGTCCGTGTCCGGCAGGTACACGTGCCCGGGGTCGTTGGAATCCGCCCCGTAGCCGTGCAGCCCGATCTCCGCCGCGATCTCGTGGAAGCGCGCCAGCTGCCCGCCCGCCACGTCGTAGTCCGCCGCGCGCGCCGCCGGCCGCCCCAGCCGGTCCACGCGGTTGTGCCACGACGTCAGCGTCGTCGTAGCGAAGGGCCCGGGCCGCGAGCGCCCCTGCTGGAACAGCCACGCCTGCCGCTGCGCCGTGCGGTACGTCTCGCGGCGGTACGCGCGCACCCCGCGCCGCGCCAGCTCCCGCTCGAAGCGGCGGATCATGGACATGAACACGGGGTCGAGCTGCGCCAGGTCGTTGTGCACGCGCCGCACGTCCGCGCCGTACACCGTGCGCAGGATGCGCCACTCCCACCCCTCGTAGCTCTCGCCCGGCGCGGGGCGCGGCATGCCGGGGACCCCGACGACGTGCGTGCCGGGCAGCGGCGTGGCGGGGCGGTAGACGGGCACGTCCAGGTACGACAGCAGCCCGAAGCGCCCCGGTCCGCGCGCGCCGTAGCGGCAGCGGAGCTGGGCCGCGGTCGGGTTGCGGCGCAGCTTGGCCAGGTCGCCCACGCCGCACGCCTCCGCCACGACGGACGGGGGCGCGGCGGCCTGGGCGGCGGCGGGGCGGGGCAGGGCCAGCAGGGCGGCCAGCAGCGGCAGCCCGGTGCGGAACGGCATCGGCGCGCGGGACGGGTTGCGATGGATCAGAGCAGCCCGCGCACGTACCCCCCATCCACCTGGATGGTTGTCCCCGTCAGGTAGCCGGCCCGCTCGGAGGCCAGGAACGCCACCAGCGCCGCCAGCTCCTCCGGCTCGCCGATGCGCCCGGCGGGGATGCTGGCGCCGATCTCCGCCAGCACCTCGTCCTGCGTGCGGCCCTCGTTGCGGGCGCGCTCCTCCGCCAGGTCCTCCACCCGCCCGGTGCGCATGTAGCCGGGCGCCACCACGTTGCAGGTCACCCCGTGCGGCGCCAGCTCCGTCGCCATCGACTTGACGAAGCCCGCCACGCCCGCGCGCGCCGTGTTGCTCAGGATCAGCCCCGGCAGCGGCTGCTTGACCGACATGGAGGTCAGGGCGATGAAGCGGCCCCAGCGCTTCGCCACCATGTGCGGCGTGACCTCCTGGGCCAGGCGCACGGCGGAGAGCAGGTTCTGCTCGATGGCGCGCTCGAACTGCTCCAGGCTGGTGGACTCGTACTTCGTGCCCGGCGGCCCCGCCGCGTTGGCGATGGCGATGTCCACGCCGCCCCAGCGCTCCACCGTCTCCTCCACCAGCCGGCGCACCTCGTCGCCGCGCGTCACGTCGGCGGGGATGGCCAGCACGGGGCACCCGGTCTCGCGGCGGATCTCCTCCGCGGCCGCGCGCAGCCGCGCCTCGCTGCGCGCGGCGATGACCACGCGCGCCCGCTCGCGCGACAGCTCGCGCGCGATGGCGCGGCCCAGCCCCATGCTGCCGCCCGTCACCAGCGCCACCCGGTCCTTGAGTCCCAGCTCCATCCGTTCCGCATCCGCTCGGGTCCGCGATTCACCTGCGCCGACAACCTAACATCCGCGGCCCGCCCGTCCAGCCGCCCCCGCCCGCGGACGGGCAGGATCCTTCGTCGGCGCCAGGCGATGGTGCGGAGTGGGAGTCTCGCGCCGCGCCTCCTCAGGATGACATCGCTTGGTCACATCCTGCGGCGCAAAGCGTTGTCATCCTGAGGGAGCGCCTCGACGGCGCCTGTTTATGTGCAGCCCCATGGCGCGATCGAAGGATCTTGCCCGCACATGCGCGTGGGCGTGCCTCCCGGGGCGGCCTGCGCACTCACGCACTCACGCACTCACGCACTCACGCACGTGGAGCGTCGCCGCGCGCGAAACGAAAAAGGGGAGCAGCCGCATGGCCGCTCCCCCCTCTGATGCCGGCCCCGCGCGGGCCGGCGGTGTTCGGCTCAGTGGCAGACGATCCCGCAGGAATAGCAGATCGTGCACTGGCTGTCGCGGGTGATGATCATCTCCCGCGTGCTCTGGCCGCCCGTCTCGAACGACTCGACGTCCAGGCTCTCCAGGTCCAGCGTCAGCTTCTTCATCGTGCCCTCCGTCCACGTGGTTTCTCCCGCCACAAGGCGTGTGATGGGACGCGCGGACGCCGCAGGCGGCGTGCCGCGGACTTACCCGTCGCGACGGATTTCGCAAGCCGCGGCGGGCGGATTGCGAGGCGTGGAGGCGGGGTCTAGCTTGCCGCCCGCAGCCGTCCACCCGCGCCCGCGCAGCCGTGCCCAGAGCGAAGGTCGTCTTCCAGCCCACGCCCAACCCGCACGCGGGCAAGTTCACCGTGGGCCGCACGCTGGTGGAGGGCCGCAGCGGGCGCACGTTCGCCAGCGCCGCCGAGGCGGCGGGCCACGCCGTCGCGGAGCGCGTGTTCCGCGAGCCGGGCGTGCGCAGCGTGTTCGTGGTGGCCGACTTCGTGACCGTGACCAAGCACCCCGAGGCGGACTGGGCGGAGCTGGCGCCCCGCCTGCAGGCCGCATTGCGCCAGGTACTGTGACGCTCGACCGCACCGCATCGCCCCTTGCCGCGGCCGCCCGCGCGCACGAGACCGACTTCGGCCCCGAGGTGTTCCGCGCGCGCCGCGAGCGATTCCTGGAGGGGATCGGCGCGGGCACGGCCGTCATCGCCGCCGCGCCGGAGCTGCTGCTATCGCGCGACACGGAGGTGCCGTATCGCCAGAACAGCGACTTCTTCTACCTGACCGGCTTCCTGGAGCCGGAGGCCGTCGCCGTGCTGACGCCGCACGACCCGGAGCACCGCTTCACCCTCTTCGTGCGCCCCCGCGACCCGGAGAAGGAGACGTGGAGCGGCCGCCGCGCGGGCGTGGAGGGGGCCAGGGAGGCGTACGGGGCGGACGCGGCCCATCCCATCGCGGAGCTGGACGAACGGCTCAAGGACCTGGTGGAGCCGGGCGATGCGCTCTGGTATGCCCTCGGGTCGTGGGAGGAGATGGACCGGCGGATGCTGGCGCTGGTGGCCGGGTTCCGGCGCAGCCGGCCGCGCCAGGGCAAGGGCCCCGTAGACGTGCGCGACCCCGCGGGGGTGCTGGACCGCCTGCGCATGGTCAAGGAGCCGCGCGAGATCGCGCGCATCCGCGCCGCCGCGGAGCTGAGCGCGCAGGCGCACCTGGCCGCCATGCGCGCCGTCCGCCCCGGCATGGGCGAGTGGGAGCTGCAGGCGCTGATCGAGCACACCTTCCGCGCGGCCGGCCCGGAGTGCGGCCCCGCCTATGGCACCATCGTGGGCTCGGGTGCGGGCTCCACCGTCCTCCACTACGTCACCAACGACCGCCGCATCGGCGACGACGAGATCGTGCTGGTCGACGCCGGCGCGGAGATCGGCTACTACTGCGGCGACATCACCCGCGTGCTCCCCGCCTCCGGCCGCTTTACCCCCCCGCAGCGGGCGCTGTACGGGGTGGTGCACCGCGCGCTGGAGACCGGCATCTCCCTGGTCGCCCCCGGCGAGACAGTGCTGGGCGTGCACGAGGCCGTGCGCCGCGTGCTGGTGGAGGGGATGGTGGAGCTGGGCCTGCTGGCCGGCGACGTGGACGGGCTGATCGAGAGCGAGGCGTTCAAGCGCTTCTTCATGCACCAGACCTCGCACTGGCTGGGCCTGGACGTGCACGACGCCGGCCCGTACACCGAGCCGGGCGGCGGCTCCGTGGTGCTGCGCCCCGGCATGGTGCTGACGGTGGAGCCCGGCATCTACGTGGCCGCGGACGCGGAGGAGGTGCCGGACGAGTACCGCGGCCTGGGCATCCGCCTGGAGGACAACGTCCTGGTGACGGAGGCCGGCGGCGAGATCCTGACCCGCGGCGTTCCCGTCGACGTCGACGAGGTGGAGCGCGTCGTCGCCGCCCGCGGCGGGGGGTGAACGCCATGGGCCGGGAGCCCCGGCTCCAGCACGTTCGCTCCATCCCCCTCCCCATCCCCGCGCCCCACCGCCTGAGCCGACCCGCACTCACCCACTCACGCACTCACGCACTCACGCACTCACCCCACTTTGTACCTCGTACTTCGTACTCCGTACTCCCCACCTTCCACCCGGAATGGAACTTGCTCCGGCGCCCCGGCGATCCACGGTCCCGGAACCCCGCCGGGGCCCGTCACTGGGAACACCGGAGAGAGCGCCCGTGGCACTCACCCGTAAGATTTCACGCGCCTCGCAGCGGCAGATCGACCTGACCACCGCCGTCTGCCAGGAGCGGCTGCTCTCCACGCACGTGCGGCACGTCCTGGCGCTGGTGGACCTGGTGGCCGACGAGCTGCCCTTCGACTCCGCCGTCGACATCTACGCCCGCATCCTGCGCCTGACGCCGGAGCAGGCCCGCAACGTGGGCAGCCGCGCCCTGGCCGCGCTGGGGCGCCGCAGCGGCCTGCCGGAGATCGAGGAGCTGAACCTGAGCCTGGCGGAGGCCGAGGCCGACGAGGCGGAGGCCGCGCGCCCCGCGGACGCGGGCGAGGGCCGCTTCGACGCCGTGTTCAGCCGCGTGCGCCGCCGCATCCGCGGACGCGTCAAGGACGACCTGCGCCAGCGCATCAACCTGGCCGCCGCCCGCGCGGAGGACTCCCTCTTCGAGACGCACGTCCAGAACGCGCTGGTGTTCGGCAAGGCGCTGGCGGACGAGATCCCGCTGCACGAGGCGGTGGACCTGTACCTGGACGTCATGGCCATCCCGGACGGTGTCTCGGACGTGATCTTCAATCGTTCTCTGCGCGTCGTGGCCGACGACGTGCTGCCCGCCATCGACTCGTCGCGCGCTCCGCGCCGCGAGCAGGACGGGCGCACGGTGGCGGCCACGCCGGCTGCCTGAGCCGGCGGCACGCGCCGCGACCCGGCGCGCCCGCGCGCGCCGGCCACGCCCGGTGCCGGAACGGGCCTGAACGGGCGCCGCGCGGCGCCGTACCCTGGGTGAGAGCGGAGGGGGATGGGGGAGAGCTGGAGCGCGATCGTGTGGGCGGGCCTCACCGCGAGCATCCTCTCGGCCTGCGTGTTCTGGCTGTTCCGCAGCTTCAACTGGACGCGCTTCAGCCCCAGCACGGAGCTCGGCTGCCTTTTCTACCGCGAGCCAAACGTTCCCTTGACGGAGACGGTCGGGTTCTTTCTTTTCTTGGCGCTAGGAATTTCCTTGATTCCAGCGGCGTACACGGTGGTGCTGCGCGCGCTCGGCGGGCCCGGCTGGGGCACCGGCGCGCTGGCCGGGGTGCTGAACGGCGCGCTCGTGGTCGTGGCGCTGCCGCTGCTGGAGAGGGTCAGCGGGTGCGTCAGGGAGGGCCGCGTGCCGCCCCCGGGGCGGTTCGGGCTGGGCTGGGGGCGGGCCACGCCCCTGGCGGTGCTGGCCGGGCACGGCGTGTACGGCGCCATCCTGGGCGGCGTGCTGGCGGGCTTCTGGCGCACGTAGGAGTGCACAAACGCGAACGGACGGACCCGTGCAAGGAGGTGGAGCGGACCCGCGGACGCAGGTGCCAGGGGAGCGGCCATGCATATCGGCTGCGTCGCCCCGAGTCGTGACGGTGGATGGTTACGGCGGATGCAGGGAGGAAGGATCCATCACCCGGTTCGGAGAGGACTCATGAAACGATTGCTGACAACCGCCCTGGCGGCCCTGCTGCTGGCGGGGACGGCCCAGGCACAGGACATGGTGGCGCGGCGCGCCCCCCTGTTCGAGCTGGGCGTCTACGGGGGCGGCGCCTGGACCACCGACTGGTTCGAGACCGGCGGCGAGGACGGATGGGCGCCCGAGCTGTCGCCCATCTTCGGCCTCGAGGCCACCTACTACCTGACCCCCACCTTCGGCCTGCGGGTGCACGGCGCCTACATGCCGCAGAACCTGCCGGAGAACGAGGACGCCGGCGTCGACTTCGACAGCAACTGGGCGGTCAACGGCTGGCTGTACGACCTGGACCTGGTGTGGCGGCCGTTCTTCTGGTCGAACCCCGGCTTCATGGGGTCCACGTACCTGTTCCTGGGCGGCGGCGGGGCCACCACCAACATCGCGGGCGAGGGGGTGTACCCCGGCTGCCTGCCGGTGGCGCAGTGGGCGGCCAACGACATCTGCGTGAGCAACCGCCCGTCGCTCTCCACCACCGGCCAGGCCGTGGTGGGCATCGGCGCGGACTTCATCCCGCTCGGCCCGCTGGGCCTGTTCGGCGAGCTGGCGGTGCACGGCTACGACTCGCCCGCGCACGCGGGTGAGGCGCGTGGCGAGGGCGAGGACAAGATCACCTTCACGCCGCGGCTGGTGCTGGGCCTGAAGGCCATGTTCGGCGACATCCTGCCGCCGCCGCCGGAGGCCCCGCCGCTGCCGCCGCCGCCCCCGCCGCCGCCGCCGCCCCCGCCGCCGCCCCCGCCGCCGCCGCCTCCGCCGCCGGTGGAGTGGCGCGACATCCGGGTCTGCGTGATCCAGGACGGCATGCTGCAGGAGGTGTCGGCCCGGTACAACGTGACCTCGGGCGACACGGTGACCACGGACAACCGCCGCTTCAGCGACGCGTACCCGGCGGGCGCGCAGTACGCCGCGAACGCGACGTGGTTCATCAACAACGACGTGATCACGGTCAACGGCCGCCGGTATGCCAAGTACGGCCTGCCGCGCGTGCTGGGCACCACCGAGGTGACGCGCACCGGCGAGTTCATGGGCGTCGGCGTCTTCACCGAGGCGGGCGCCACCGGGACCACGGAGGTGATCTACATCCCGGTGCGGCCCGGCTGCGAGTTCCAGCCGTACCAGCTGGAGATCAAGACCGGCGCCGTCCGGGGCGAGTAGTCGCCAACGGACCGGGAAGGAAGGGAGGGGCGCCCGCGGGCGCCCCTCTCGTTTTTGTCGTCACGCGGAGGGGAAACGGAGGGTTGGAAAGAGCTGATGCGGAGGACCGCAGCGAAGTGCCTCCGCGTCCGCGCGTCCGGACCTCCGCGCCCCGTGCGTGACATGCAGTTCCGCGTTGCACCGAACATTGCGCGCGCCTTTGCCGCCGCCGCTGGGGTGGCCGCGACGTGTCATTCTGGCGTGGTGGCAGGGATCGGGACGGGTGGTGTCGCCCGCGGGCACCGCCAAAGGGGCGCACCGCCGCGCGGGCAAAGTGGTGCGCCGTGCGAGGGGGGATATTGCAAGTGCGTGGGGCGCATCGCGCTAGGAATCACCGGGCCCGTGCGGCGCAAATGTATGTTTATCGCTCCAAAGTTGGCATTGTTCTTGTATGGACCCGGTCGCCGAAGTTTGCTCTCCACGGTGGAGGGCCTTCGCGTACAACCCTCATGAGGGAGAGGCTGATGAGAAGACTCGCAACGTCCGCGCTTGCAGCACTACTGCTGGCGGGGACGGGAGGCGTGGCCCAGGCGCAGGACGACCTGCGCGTGGCCAGCATGTTCGAGCTCGGGGTCTACGGCGGCGGCGCCTGGACCACGGACTGGTTCGAGACCGGCGGTGAGGACGGCTGGGCTCCCGAGCTGTCGCCGATCTTCGGCGTGGTGGCGTCGTACTTCGTGACGCCCACGTTCGGCCTGCGGGTGCACGGCGCCTACATGCCGCAGAACCTGCCCGAGAACGAAGACGCCGGCGTGGACTTCGACAGCAACTGGGCCGTCAACGGCTGGCTGTACGACCTCGACCTCGTGTTCCGCCCCTGGATCGCCACCGGCAACGGCATGATGGCGTCCACGTACTTCTTCCTGGGCGGCGGCGGGGCCACCACCAACATCGCGGGCGAGGGGGTGTACCCCGGCTGCCTGCCGGTGGCGCAGTGGGCGGCCAACGACATCTGCGTGAGCAACCGTCCCTCGCTCTCCACGACCGGCATGGCCGTGGCCGGCCTGGGCGCGGACCTGTTCCCGCTGGGCCCGGTTGGCCTGTTCACGGAGCTGGCGGTGCACGGCTACGACTCGCCGGCGCACGCCGGTGAGGGCCGCGGCGAGGGCGAGGACAAGATCACCTTCACGCCGCGCCTGGTGCTGGGCCTGAAGGCCGCGTTCGGCAACCTGATCGAGCCGGTGGTCATTCCGCCGCCGCCGCCGGTGGTCGTGCCGCCGCCGCCGGTCGTGGTGCCGCCGCCGCCGGTGGTCGTGCCGCCCCCGGTGACGACGCAGACCATCTCGGTGTGCGTGGTGACCGACGGCATGCTGCAGAACGTGTCGGCCACGTACAACACCGCGACGGGCGACACGACGGTCAACGGCCAGCCGTTCAGCGTGGCCTACCCGACGGGCTCGCAGTACGCGGCGAACGCGACGTGGTTCATCAACAACGACGTGATCGTCGTGAACGGCCGCCGGTACGCCAAGTACGGCCTGCCGCGCGTGCTGGGCACCACCGAGGTGTCGCGCACCGCCGATTACCAGGGCGTGGGCGTGTTCACCGAGGCGGGCGCCACCGGCGCCACCGAGGTGATCTACATCCCGGTGCGGCCTGGCTGCGAGTTCCAGCCCTACCAGCTGGAGATCAAGACCGGCGCCGTCCGCGGCGAGTAATCGCCACGGCGGTTCCGGGAAGGAAGGGAGGGGCGCCTGCGGGCGCCCCTCTCGTTTTTGTTTGATCACGCAGAGGGCAACGGAGAGGTTGAAAAGAGAGGACGCAGGGGAACTGCAACGAAGTTCCTCCGCGTCCTCTCTTCTTAACCTCCGCGTCCTCTGCGTGAATTGCTGTTCCGTCGTTCCGGATGATAGGTTGTCGCCCCTCACCAGGAGACCAGGCGATGACGGGAGTGCGGACGGACGCGGAGGCGCTCAAGCGCGCGGCCGCGGAGCGCGCGGCGGAGTGGATCAGGGACGGCATGACGCTGGGGCTGGGCACCGGCTCCACCGTGCGCCACCTGCTGGACGTCATCGCCGAGCGGCGCGCGGCGGGTGACTGGGGCTCCATCGCCGGCATCCCCACCTCCGTGGACACGGAGCGCCGCGCGACGGCCCTGGGCATCCCCCTGACCACGCTGGAGCAGCGCCCGCGGGTGGACCTGACCATCGACGGCGCGGACGAGGTGGACCCCGCGCTGCGCCTGATCAAGGGCCTGGGCGGCGCGCTGCTGCGCGAGAAGATCGTGGCCGCCGCGTCCGCCGCCCTCGTCATCGTGGCCGACGAGTCCAAGGTGGTGGAGCGGCTGGGGACGAAGGCGCCGCTGCCGGTGGAGGTGGACCCCTTCGGCGCGGCCATCCAGCCCGCCTTCCTGCGCTCGCTCGGCGCGGACCCCGTGCTGCGCGTGCGCGACGGCCAGCCGGTGGTCACCGACGGCGGCAACCGGGTCTACGACTGCCGCTTTGCCGCGGGCATCGCGGACCCGGAGGCGCTGGAGGCGCGGCTGGCGCTGCGGCCGGGCGTGCTGGAGAGCGGGCTGTTCCTGGGCATGGCCACGGCCGCGGTCATCGCCGGGGCGGACGGCGTGCGGGTGATGGAGCGCGCACGATGAGCCGGATCAAGATCGCCCCGTCCATCCTCTCCGCGGACTTCACGCGGCTGGGGGAGCAGATCCGCGAGGCGGAGCAGGGCGGCGCGGACTGGATCCACGTGGACGTGATGGACGGGCACTTCGTCCCCAACATCACCATCGGCCCCTTGATCGCGGAGGCGGCGCGGCGCGCCACCACGCTGCCCGTCGACGTGCACCTGATGATCGAGCGGCCGGAGCGCTACGTGGAGGCGTTCGCGAAGGCCGGCGCGGACTACCTGACCGTGCACGTGGAGGCCAGCCCGCACCTGCACCGCACCGTGCAGCGCATCCGCGAGCTGGGCGTCAGGCCGGGCGTGACGCTGAACCCCGCCACGCCGCTGGAGTCCGTCGCCGAGATCCTGCCTTACGTGGACCTGGTGCTGGTGATGTCCGTGAACCCGGGCTTCGGCGGGCAGTCGTACATCCCCACCAGCACGGACCGCATCGCGCGGCTGCGGCGCATGCTGGACGAGCGCGGGCTGGGCCACGTGGAGCTGCAGGTGGACGGCGGCGTGGCGCCGGACACCATCGCCGCCGTGGCCGCGGCGGGCGCCAGCTGCGTGGTCGCCGGCTCCGCCGTCTACAACGCGAAGGCCTCCGTCGCCGACAACCTGCGCCGCCTGCGCGAGGCCGCCGGCCAGGCCTGATCCTCCCTCCCGCAGTTCTCTGCGTCCTCCGCGTCTCTGCGTGAGCCCGCAGTTTGGAACGTAGACCTCTGGCGCGCGCCTGTTTATCTTTCGCCCGCGCCTGGGTGGTGAAATCGGCAAACACAGCAGACTTAAAATCTGCCGGGCCAACGCCCTTGCGGGTTCGAGCCCCGCCCCAGGCACTGCCGTGCCCCGCGTCCCGACCGGACGCGGGGCTTCTTCTTTGCGGATGTGGGGGAACGCTCCCTTGCGACCGGGGGCGGGGGGCGGCAGGATTCCAGGGACCGCCGGGCGCGCTCCGCGTCCGGCGGAAACCATGTTCACGAGCACGGATGAGCGAGCACGACGGACCCGCGTCCACGGACCCCGCGGACGAGGTGGAGGCGCTGGCGGCGGAGGCCGCGTCGCTGGGCGAGCAGGAGCGCTGGGACGAGGCGCGCTCGCTGCTGGCCGACGCGCTGGAGCGCTTTCCCGACGCCGCGCCGCTGCTGTGCTGGGCCGGGCTGGCCGCGCAGCGCCTGGACGAGGACGGCGAGGCGTACGAGCTCTTCCGCCGCTGCCTGGCGCAGGACCCCCAGGACCCGTTCGTCCTGGCGGCGGCGGGCAGCGGCGTGGCCGCGTACGACGACCCCGCGGCGGAGAGCGCGCTGCGGCTGGCCGCGCTGACCGCGCCGGACTTTGCCTTCGCGCGCGCGGCGTACGGGGCGTACCTGGCGCGCGAGGGCCTGTTCGCGGACGCCGTGCGTGAGCTGGAGGCCGCGCGCGACCTGGAGCCCGGCGCCCCCGGCGCGCGCACCGAGCTGGCCATCGCCTACCTGCTGGGCGGCCGCGGGGCGCAGGGGATCGACGAGCTGGAGGAGGCGCTCTCCGCGTCCGGCGGCGACTCCTGGGTGCGCGGACTGCTGGGGATGGCGCTGGTGGACGCCGGCCGCGGCGAGGAGGGCGCCGAGCAGCTCCACGCCGCGGCGGAGGAGCGTCCGGAGGACGTGGAGGTGCAGCTCCTGGCCGCGCTGGCCATGGCGGCGCAGGGGTGGGAAGACCAGGCCTGGCAGGCGCTGGCCCGCGCGGAGGACATGGCCGCCGGCGCGGACCGCGAGCTGCTGGGCGAGGTGGAGGAGCGCCTGGAGGCCGGCGCGGACGCGGCCGAGCGCTTCCTGCGCGAGGACATCGGCCCGTCGCTGCTGCGCGAGCGGCTGCTGCAGCGCGCGTGACGCACCCGCACGGCCCCCCGCCCGACGGCGACGAGACCGTCTTCCTGCCGCCGCCCGGCACGCCGCCGCATGCGCCGCCGCCGTCGCCCCCAGGCGGCCGGCCGCCGCTGGGCGCCGTCTCCGTGGAGCCCGACGCCGCGCCGGGGGCCGAGCCGGCCCGCCGGGGACGGCGCGCGCCGCGCGAGCGCCGGCCGCGGGCGCCGTGGCCGGTGCGGCTGGTGCGCGGCACGCTCAAGCTGCTGCTGTTCCTGGGGGCGTGCTGGGCGCTGCTGGTGGCGGCCATCCACCTGTTCGGCCGCCGCGACGAGGCGCGGCCGTCGGACGCCATCGTGGTGCTGGGCGCGGCCCAGTACGACGGACGGCCGTCGCCCGTGCTGCAGGCGCGGCTGGACCACGCCATCGCCCTCTACCGCCGCGGCGTTGCCCCCCGGATGATCATGACGGGCGGCACCGCGCCGGGCGACACGGTGAGCGAGGCGGAGGTGGGGCGGCGCTACGCCATCCGCGCCGGGGTGCCCGCCGGCGCCATCCTGACCGAGCGCTCTGGCATGACGACGCTGGAGTCCATCCGCGCCGTGGCGGAGCTGATGCACCAGCGCGGCGACTCGTCCGCGGTGCTGGTCAGCGACCCGTTCCACATGCTGCGGCTCAAGCTGCTGGCGCGGCGCGCGGGGCTGCGCGGCTACAGCTCGCCCACGCGCACCAGCCCCATCAGCCGCAACCGCGCGGAGGAGCGACGCTTCCTGGTGCGCGAGAGCTTCGGCCTGCCGCTGGCGGTGCTGGGCGCCATCTAGGGGCAGAGGTCCCGGCGGAGGGGTCCCGCGGCGGTGTCGCGGGCGCCCTCCGCCGCGCGTTTTGGGTGACGAGGCGGCGCGGCGAGGAGATTGCGGGCGCGCGGCGAAATCGATGCACCGGCGGAGAACGACCAGGAGAGGCGGATGGAGATCCCCATCGAGCGATACACGCTGCCCAACGGCCTGCGCGTGGTGCTGTCGGAAGACCACACGCTGCCGGTGGTGGGCGTCAACCTGTGGTACGGCGTGGGCAGCCGGAACGAGCGGGCGGGGCGCACCGGGCTGGCGCACCTGTTCGAGCACATGATGTTCCAGGGCTCCGAGCACGTGCCGGAGACGGCGCACATCGGCTACGTGGAGCGCGTGGGCGGCGCCGTCAACGCGTCCACCTGGCTGGACCGCACCAACTACTACGCCACCGTGCCTTCGAGCTGGCTGGAGCTGGTGCTGTGGCTGGAGAGCGACCGCATGGGCTTCTACCTGCCCGCGCTGACGCAGGAGAAGTTCGACAACCAGCGCGAGGTGGTGAAGAACGAGCGGCGCCAGCGCGTGGACAACCAGCCCTACGGCGACTGGGACGAGCGCCTGCAGCGGCTGCTGTACCCCCCCGACCACCCGTACCACCACTCCGTCATCGGCAGCATGGACGACCTGGACGCCGCCACGCTGGACGACGTCCGCGACTTCTTCCGCACCTACTACGCGCCCAACAACTGCGTGCTGAGCGTCGCGGGCGACTTCGACCCCGCGGAGGCGCGGCGGCTGATCGAGCGCTACTTCGGCCCCATCCCGCAGGGGCCGCCGGTGCCGCCGCTGCCCGGAACGCCGGAGATCGAGCCGCTGCACCTTGGCCGCGAGGTGCGCGAGACGGTGGAGGCGGCCGTGGCCCTGCCGCGCATCTACCTGGCCTACCGCACGCCGCCGTACGGCGACCCGGCCTACTACGTGGCGGACGTGCTCTCCGAGTTGCTGGCCGGCGGCAAGTCCGCGCGCCTGTACCGCTCGCTGGTGCGCGAGAAGCGGGTGGCGCGCGCGGTCGCCGCGTTCGTGCTGCCGGTGGTGACCGGCGCCTCCGCGCTGATCCTGCGCGCCAACGTGCCACCGGGGCACGCGCCGGACCCGGTGGAGCAGGCGCTGCTGGAGGAGCTGGAGATCCTGGGGCGCGAGGGGCCACAGCCGGCGGAGGCGG
>DASTLD010000529.1:0-2119 GCA_035715345.1 Longimicrobium sp. | reverse complement strand
ACACGCAATGTGGGGTCCCGGAGTTGCTATTAGCTAACCTGTCAGGCCTCAGCACCACAAGCGCGCGCAAGCCGCTCTCGATCCGTGCGGCAATGGGAGCAATCGACTCTCTGTCTTGTGACTCGGGACGGTTGCGCGTACCATCTCCGCGCACAACAGCCGCACCACTCCTCGACCGGGAAACCATGAGCATCACGGGCATCCACCACGTGGCGCTGGTAAGCAGCGACCTGCAGCGCTCGCGCGACTACTACACGGGCGTGCTGGGGCTGCGCGTGGTCGCGGATGAGACGGGAGCCGGCAACAACCTCTGGGTGGGCGGCGAGGCGGGCGGGATGGGGTGCCTGCTGTCGATCGAGGAGCGGCCGGGGGCGGAGCCGGGGCGCGAGGGCGTGGGCGGCACGCACCACTTCGCGCTGCTGGTGGAGACGCGCGACGGGCTGCTGCAGTGGAAGCGCTGGCTCACGGACCACGGCGTGGCCGTCAACGGGCCGCTGGACCGCCACTACTTCGAGTCCATCTACCACCGCGACCCCGACGGCCAGGTGATCGAGATCGCCACGCGCGGCGCCGGGTGGACGCGCGACGAGGCGCCGGACGCCGTCGGCACCGAGCACCGCCCCCCGCCGGAGGCCATGCTCAAGGGCAACGCCGAGCGCGAGCGCATCAGGGCGGAGACCTGGCCGGAGCCGGTGGCGGCGATCACTGGCGACCTGCGCTTCCACATCATGCACCACGTCACCGTCATCGGCGACGACATCGAGCGGACGCACGCGTTCGTGCACGGCGCGCTGGGCCTGCGCCGCGTCAAGCGCACTTCCAACTTCGACATGCCGGACTCCTACCACTGGTACTGGGGCGTGGGCGACGGCCGGCCCGGCACGGTGGTGACGTACTTCGAGCGCAGGGGCGCGGCGCCGGTGCGGCCGGGCCCGGGGCAGGTGGACCACTACGCGCTCTCCGTTCCGGACGGCGCGGCGTTGGAGGAGGTGCGGGGGCGGCTGGCGGCGGCGGGCTACGAGACGGGGGAGATCGAGGACAGCGGCCTGTTCCTCGGCTTCCTCACGCGCGACCCGCACGGCCACCCGGTGGAGATCGTCGCCGGCGCGGGCATCGGTCCGGAGTACGCGGCGTGAGCGGGCCGCACCAGGGCCAGCGCGTGGCCACGGCCGGCGCGCCGCTCCAGGCGGCGAAGGGCGCGGTGGTGATGGTGCACGGCCGCGGCGCCAGCCCGGAGAGCATCCTGACGCTGGTGCCGGCGCTGGACCGGCCGGACTTCGCGTACCTGGCGCCGGCGGCTGCGGGCGGCACCTGGTATCCCAACGGCTTCATGGCGCCCATCCCCAGCAACGAGCCCGGCATCAGCTCGGGGATGCGGGCCATCGCGGACGTGCTGGCGACGGTGCAGACGGCCGGCATCCCCGCGGAGCGGACGATGCTGCTCGGCTTCTCGCAGGGCGCCTGCCTCTCCGTGGAGTTCGCGGCGCGCAACGCCCGGCGCTACGGCGGCGTGGCCACGCTCAGCGGCGGGCTCATCGGCCCGGACGGCACCCCGCGCGACTACGCCGGCTCGCTGGACGGCACGCCCGTCTTCCTGGGCTGCAGCGACGTCGATTTCCACATCCCCAAACATCGCGTGGAGCACTCCGCGGAGGTGCTGCGCTCGCTCGGCGGCGACGTGACCATGCGCCTCTATCCCGGCATGGGCCACACGATCGACGACGACGAGATCGCGCATGTACGCGCCATCCTGGCCGGCATCGCGGCGAGTGCGTGAGTGCGTGAGTGCGTGAGTGCGTGAGTGCGTGAGTGCGTGAGTGCGTGAAGCGTGACTTGCGCGCAGCGATCTGGTGCATGATGTGGGACAACATCGCCCCTCCAGGAAATCGTGGAGGGGCGTTTTCGTGGGGAGATCCGCGGCGGAGACGGCCTGTTGTCTCACGATCGCACTGTTTCCGGATGCCGCGGGTGATGCAATGTGGCAGGTGCATAAGCCACGGTCCCCTTGACGACAAAGCGGTTGATATTCCCGGGGCCGGGCTGGAACAAATGGGGCCCGTGCGTCTCAAGTGTTCCTGTTCGTGGGCTGATTCTAAGTCGTTATGGTTGAGGGAGATAG
>DASTLD010000528.1:0-3205 GCA_035715345.1 Longimicrobium sp. | reverse complement strand
CACCCTGGGGCTGCCGGCGGGCGCGGACTCGCTCCCCGCGGACGCGCAGATCGCGCTGCAGCCCACCACGGGCGGCACCCCGGCGCAGCAGGTGCCGGGGGGCATGGCGCCGCACCAGCAGGGAATCTGGAACGTGGTGCTGCGCATGCGCGACGCCATTCGCCCGGCGTCGGACGTGAGCGTGATCACGCTGGTGCCGCTGTCGGAAAAGCGCGGGGGGCGCATCGGCAACTACCGCATCGGCAACTGGCCCAACGAGCAGGGGGGCGCCACCAACCCCATCTACCGCCCGCCGGCGGGGATGATCGAGGTCACGAGGCAGAACCGCGAGACCTGGCTGTCGGAGCACATCCAGCTGCGTGACTTCGTCACCAAGGGCCAGGAGAACGTGTGGCCCAAGTACGTGGTGGTGCAGCCCCGCATCCTGGACAAGATCGAGCTGGTGATCCAGGAGCTGGAGCTGATGGGCCACCCGGTAAAGAACATCTTCGCGGTAAGCGGCTTTCGCACGCCGGCGTACAACGCGGGCGGCGGCAACACGGCGGGGCGCGGGCAGCTGTCGCGGCACATGTACGGCGACGCCATGGACATCGCCGTGGACAACGACCGCAACAACATCATGGACGACCTGAACGGCGACGGGCGCATCAACCTGTCGGACGCGCGGGTCATCGGCGAGGCGGTGGACCGGGTGGAGCGCAAGTATCCCAGCCTGGTGGGAGGGATGCACTACTACCCGCCCACGGGGGGACACCAGGGGATGGTGCACATCGACACGCGGGGGTTCCGCGCCCGCTGGTAGGCGGGCGCGGCGGAGGCAACGGAGACAGCCAGGAGCGGAACGGTGGCGGACGACGAGCGGCGGACGGAGATCCGCGTGGAGCGGCGGGACGAGCGGGACGGGCGCGAGGCGGACGCACCCGCCACCATGGACGTGCGCGACGAGGACCTGGAGCCGCACGCCGGGCTGCGCTACATCGCGCGGCTGTTCAAGGTGATGGCGCTGCTGATCCTGCTGCTGTTCATCGCGGAGATCATCATGGGGCTGGTGCGC
The DNA here is from genome assembly GCA_035715345.1 of Longimicrobium sp. Lineage (GTDB taxonomy): Bacteria > Gemmatimonadota > Gemmatimonadetes > Longimicrobiales > Longimicrobiaceae > Longimicrobium. The sequence goes on along the minus strand of DASTLD010000528.1, from coordinate 2,151 downwards.
GAGGGGCAGGGCGCCATTCCCACGCTGCTGATCACCGGCACGCGCCTGGTGGTGTTCGCCGCGCTGATGTGGGGCGCGGGCGACCTGGCGCTGATGCTGATCGAGAGCAACCACGACCTGCGGGCCACCCGCATCCTGGTGGGCCGCCTGAACGGCCGCGTGGCCCGCCTGGAGCAGATCGCCGTCTCCCAGGGCCGCCCGGGCGGCGGCCCGTCCGGCGTCCCCGGGCCACCCCGCCCGCCGACGGTGTAGGGCAGGCCTCCGCGCGGGCCCCCTCCTCCCCCCCGCCCCTCCTCCCCCGCTGAGCGGGGAGGGGGCGGCGTTCTACAGCGGAGGCCCCACCCCCCGGCCCCCTCCCCCCGCGCCCGCGAGACTCCGGTGCTTTGCCAGGGCTGGCGCACGCGGCGCGCGGAGAGGGGGAGACCTGAACCGCGCTGCGGCTGGCACCGCGCGCAGGCCCCAACAACCCTCCCCCAGACTTGGGGGAGGGTGGACGAGTAATGCGAGTCCGGGTGGGGGCGCCCGCCGATGCGCAGCCGGTCGCCGACTTCGCGGAACGTCGCCCCCTGCCGTTCTCCGCGTCCTCCGCGGCTCCGCGTGAGATGCAGTTGCGAAGCCCTGTCACCGCGCGAAAGCGCGCGCTACATTGCCGCGGACCGCCCGCGCCCACCCCGCACCCGCGCCCCGGTGCCCCCGAGCCGCCCGCACGCCCCCCACGCCCCGCCGGCCCGCACCGCCGCCGCATGAGGGTCGTGTACTTCACCGAGAGCCTGCTGCCGCACGTGGACGGCGTGTCGCGCACGCTGGCGCAGCTCTTCGGCTTCCTGGAGCGGCAGGACGTCGACTTCCGCATCTACTCGCCGTTCGCGCCGGGGCCGGAGGTGTCGTGGAGCGGCCGCGTGCGTCCCGTGCGCTTCGTCCGCTTTCCGCTCTACCGCGACTACCGCGTCTCCCTCCCCTTCGGCCCGCGCATAAGCCGCGAGCTGGAGGAGTGGCGGCCGGACCTGGTGCACCTGGTCAGCCCCACGCCCATGGCGCGCAGGGCGCAGAAGTGGGCGCGGGCGCGCGGCATCCCCTCCGTCTCCAGCTTCCACACGCACTTCGTCTCCTACTTCCGCTACTACGGCGTGCCGGCGCTGGAGGGGTACGGCTGGCGCATGCTGCGGCGCTTCTACGCGGCTGACGCGCGCGTCTACGCCCCGTCGCACGCCATCATCCGCGAGCTGGCGGAGCACGGCATCCCGCACACGGAGCTGTGGTCGCGCGGCATCGACCTGTCGCGCTACTCGCCCGCGCACCGCAGCGCGGAGCTGCGCGCGCTGGCCGGCGCGGGCGACGACACCCCCGTCGTCCTGATGGTGAGCCGGCTGGTGAAGGAGAAGGACATGGCGGACCTGGTGGAGATGGACCGCATCCTGCGGCAGAGGCGAAACCCGCACCGCCTGGTGCTCGTAGGCGACGGGCCGATGCGGGCGGAGCTGGAGCAGGCGCTGCCGGACGCGTACTTCGCCGGGCACCAGACGGGGCACGCGCTGGCGCGGTGGTACGCCAGCGGCGACGTGTTCGTCTTTCCCAGCACCACGGAGACCTTCGGCAACGTGGTGGTGGAGGCGCAGGCCAGCGGGCTGCCCACCGTGGTGGTGGACCGCGGCGGCCCGCCGGACCTGGTGGCGCACGGCGAGACGGGCTTCGTGGCCCGCGCCAACGACCCGGCGGACCTGGCGGAGAAGGTGGAGGCGCTGGTGCAGGACGCGCAGGCCCGGGCCCGCATGGGGGCGCGGGCGCGGCAGGCCGCCGGAGAGCGCGACTGGGCGGCCATCAACGGACGGCTGATCGAGAGCTACGCGCGCGTGATCCACGACTCCACCCCGGCGGCGCCCCCCGCATGAAGCCCAAGGCGGCCGCGCCGGAGAACAAGGGCCTTTCCCGCAGCCTGGACCGGGTGTTCCGGACGGCGCTGTTCCTGGTGCCGTTCGGGGTGCTGGGCAACCTGGCCCTCTCCTGGTTCGCCACGGACCACGACGTGCTCCGCGACCTGGGCACGCTGGACTTCCGCTGGCTGCTGCTGGCCGTCCTCCTGGCCATCGTCCCCTGGTTCACCAACACGATGCGCCTGCTGATCTGGACGCGCTTCGTGGGCCATCCGTTCAG
>DASTLD010000527.1:0-2500 GCA_035715345.1 Longimicrobium sp. | reverse complement strand
AGCGGCACCCGCAGCAGCGCGCGCACCGCCCGCGGCAGGCGCTTGCGGTCGGCGGCGGGGCGGGGCGGCGCGTCGGGCATCGGCGGGGATCGGGAGATGGGAGACGAGGCCCGGAAGATACGCCCCGCCCGCGCACCGTCGAAAGTCGCGCATCGCCTGATCCAGCGTCGCGCATCGCCTGATCGGTCGTCGCGCGCATCGCCTGACAGGATTCCCGCCCGCCGCGCGTTTCATCGCCGGACCGCGTCAGCCGCGGGACCATGCCGCGCCCGGTATCGCCTCGCCGCCCGGCAGGCGTTGTCATCCTGAGGAAGGCGCCGCACCCGCCCTGACGCATGAGCGGACTTCCGGCGCCGACCGAAGGATCTTGCCCGCCCGCAAGGAGAGGCCGCGGGAAGCATGAACGCCCGCGTGTCTCGCACACGTAGACCCGTGCACGGTACGAGCACCGTCGCCGGCGCCGCCCGGCGATTGAAATCGCGGCTGAGAAAACACGAAGTCCGCCTGCGCGGACTGCACGCGGGCATCCCGGCGGGTCGCCGACGCCGTCGCCCCGCCAGGGTACCGCATCCTCCGATGGAGCACGCCGATGAGGCCGATGGCGCTGCGCATCTCCCGATCCGTTCATCTCCCGATCCTGCTGCTCGCGCTCGCGGCGGGGTGCGGCGATGCAACGCGTCCCGATCCGGTGCCGCTGCACTGGGGCGCGGGGGAGGACGGGCTGCCGATCGTGGCGGCGGCGGAGCGGGGGATGGACTCCGTGGTGCTGGCGGAGCTGGTGGAGCGCATCGAGGACGGCGCGTACGGGCACCAGACCAGCCTCCTGGTGGTCCGCGACGGCGCCGTCGTGGCCGAGCGCTACTTCAACGGCATGCAGCCCAACGTGCTGCACACGCAGCAGTCGGTCACCAAGAGCGTGACGTCGCTGCTGGTGGGCCTGGCCGTCGAGCAGGGCGCCATCCCGGGCGTGGACGCGCGCGTGCTGCCGCTGCTTCCGCAGTACACGGACGTCGCCCACCGCGGCGCGCTCAAGGACTCGCTGGCGGTCGAGGACCTGCTGACCATGCGCACGGGCCTGGACTGGGAGGAGTGGCGATACCAGGGCTCGCCGCTGCAGCAGCTCAACGAGTCGCGGAGCGACTGGCTGCGCTTCGTCCTGGACTGGCCGATGGGCGAGCAGCCCGGCACGCGCTTCCAGTACAACAGCGGCGGGGTCATCCTGCTGGCGGGCGTCATCGGCACCACGACGGGCACGCGCGCCGACGCGTTCGCGGACGAGCACCTGTTCGGGCCGCTGGGCATCACGCGCGCGCAGTGGGCGCACGGGTACCCGGACGGGCTGCCGCACACGGGCGGCGGCCTGTGGCTGCGCCCGCGCGACATGGCCCGCATCGGGATGATGGTGCTGGACGGCGGGCGATGGCAGGGCCGCCAGGTGGTGCCCGCGGAGTGGATCGCGCGCTCCACCGCCGCGCACGTCACCGCCGGCGTGGGCGCGATGGGCTCGCACCCGGTGGAGTACGGCTACCTGTGGTGGCGCACGGACCTGGACCATCCCACGAACCCCCGCCGCGAATCGGGCGAGGTGATCTTCGCCAGCGGCGCGCGCGGCCAGTGGATCTTCATCGTCCCGCGCCACCGCCTGGTCGTCGTCGCCACGGCCGAGCAGGAGGGCGGCCCCACCGCGCTGGACTACCTCTACACGCACGTGCTCGCCGCGATCATCAGTGCGTGAGTGCGTGAGTGCGTGAGTGCGTGAGTGCGAAAGTGCGAAAGTGCGAAGGCGCATGCTCGTAGCCGCCCCCCCGTTGTCATTCTGAGGGAGCGCCGCACCACCCTCTACGCATGCGCGAAGCCTTGGGCGCGACCGAAGAATCTTGCCCGCCCACGACGGGGCGCCGCACCACGAGCGAGCGCCGCTCCGATGTCGGCCTCGGCCGACGGCGCGCAGGAGCATCGTGCGCGACGCGGCCTCCGCCAGGGCGGCGAGAAGATTCTTCGGTCGCGCCCGGAGGGTGGTGGACGGGCCGGTCCGGCGAGGCGCTCCCTCAGAATGACAGACGAAGCATCGAGCGAGAGAAAAGCCCCTCCCCCGAAGTTGGGGGAGGGGTTTGGGGAGGGGGCCTCCGCGCTGTGAAGGCAGCCCGCCGTCGTCGCAGGACTTCGCACGCCTCCGCCTACAACAACCGGTCCCGGTACCGCCGGCTCAGGCGCAGCTCGGTGCCGTCGTGCAGGCGCACCAGGTAGTCGCCGGCGAACCAGGGGCGGATCTCCTTGACCTGCTCCAGGTTCACGATGGTGGAGCGGTGGATGCGCGTGAAGCGCGCCGGGTCCAGCTGCTCCTCCATCCCGTTCAGCGTCGCGCGGATCAGGTGCCGCTCGCCGCCCGCGTGCAGCCGCACGTAGTTGCCCTCCGCCTCCAGCCACTGCACCCGGTCCACCGGCACGAAGAACATCCGCTCCCCGTCCTTGACCAGGAACCGCGTCAGGTACGCCGACG
>DASTLD010000526.1:0-5247 GCA_035715345.1 Longimicrobium sp. | reverse complement strand
GGTCCCCGCGGCCGGGGGCCGCGGGAGCGGGGCGCGCGGAGAGCGGCCGGTCACCCGCGGGACGCGGCGGAGCGGGACGGTCGGCCGGCGGCGCGGCGGGCGCCTGCTCGGCGCGCGCGGGCTCCGGGCGCGCCGGCGCGGGCGGCACCACCTCGCCCGGCTCCGGCGCCTCCGCGGCGGGGGTGACGACGACGGTGGTGTCCTTCGGGGGCTCGCCGCCCGTGGTGACGAGCTTGGCGCCCCGGTCGGCGGCGGCCTCGGCGGCGTCCGCCTGGATGGCCTCCGCCGCGTCCGCCATGGGCGACGCGGTCTGGTCCGCCTGCGCGGTCGCGGGAGCGGGGGCGGCATCGGCGGCGGCCGGCGCGACCTCGGCCGCGTCGGCCTCGCCCTCCTCGCCGGCGGGCATGTCCTCGCGGCGGCGGCGGCGGCGGCGCGGGCCGGCGGCGGCCTCGCCCAGCGCGGCCTCCACGGCCTCCGTGGCGCGCGCGTGCCCGTGGCGGCGCTCGCGCTCGATGAGCGTGCGCAGCCGCGCCACGTGCTCGTCCGCCAGGTCGCTCATGTGGCTGCGCACCGGCACGTCCATCTCCCGGAGGAGCTGCACCAAGGTCTCCGCCGGAACGCCCAGCTCCTTGGCGACTTCAAAGACACGCATCAGGCCTGCTCTCCTCCTGCTCGATCCTGCGACTGTGGCAGCGCGGCCGCCAGTTCCATGAGGCGCCCCGCGAAGTTCCGATCAACGATCCCGACGGCCGAGACGGCGCCCTTTCCGATGGCGCCGCCCAGGTCGTCGCGTGTAAGGCAAACGGCAAAGGGAATCCCGCGGGCTTCCAGCAGCGGGACCAGCTTGCGGGCCTGCGTGGGCGAGGCGTCGGCCGCGACGACGGCGCCGGCCAGCTTGCCGTCGCGGGCGGCGTTGCGCGCCGCGTCGGTGCCGTGCACCAGCGCGCGGGCGCGCGCCGCCAGCCCCAGGAGGTTGAGCAGCGCGCCCCTCTCAACGCCGGCCGGTGGGCCCCCGGGCGCGCCTTGCATGCGGTTATTCCGAAGCCGGCAAGTTCTCCGTGCCGGACTCGGAAGTCAAGTCCGCATCGTCCCCGTCCCCCCCGGTGTCCGCACCGCTTTCCCCGCCCGCACCCTCGGCCTCGCCCTCGCCCTCCGCCGCGGCCTCGTCCTCGTCCTCCACCGTCAGCCGCTCGATCTCCGCCACCAGCCGGTCCGCCTCCGCCGCGCCGATGGCCGGGATGCGGAGGAAGTCCTCGCGGTCCAGGTCGATGACGTCGTAGAAGGTCCGGTACCCCGCGGCCTCCAGCGCCGCCAGCGTGGCGGGCGCCAGGTCCAGCTCGCGCAGGGGGAAGTCGGTGGTCTCGTACTCGCCCTCCTCGTCGCCGCCGCCGAACAGGGCCCGCTCCGCGCCGCGCTCCAGCCATTCGCGGCTGCCGAACAGGTCCAGCTGCCAGCCGATGAGCTGGCTGGCCAGGCGGACGTTCTGCCCGTTGCGGCCGATGGCCAGCGAGAGCTGGTCCTCGTCCACGATGGCGGTCATGGTGCGCGTCTCGTAGTCCGAGAGCACCTTGGAGACGCGGGCCGGGGCCAGGGCGCGCTTGGCGTAGATCTCCGGGTCCGGGTGCCAGGGGACGATGTCGATGCGCTCGCCGCCCAGCTCCTGCACCACGGCGCGCACGCGGCTGCCCTTGAGCCCCACGCAGGCGCCCACCGGGTCGATGCTCTCGTCGCGCGACGACACGGCGATCTTGCTGCGGAAGCCCACCTCGCGGGCGGCGCCGCGGATCTCCACGATGCCCTGGGGGATCTCCGGCACCTCCAGCTTGAACAGCGCGGCGACGAACAGCGGGTCCGCGCGGGACAGGATCAGCCGCGGGCCCTTGGGCGTCTCCTCCACCTTCTTGAGCACGGCGCGGATGGGGTCGCCCTGGCGGAAGCGCTCACGGGGGTTCTGCTCCTTCCACGGCACGATGGCGTCGGCGTCGCGGCTGCGGTTGAGCATGAGCACCAGCTTGCCGCGCTCCACCTGCTGCACCTCGCCGCTCAGCAGCTCGCCCACCCGGTGCTCGTACTCGTCGCGGATCTTCTGCCGCTCGCCCTCGCGGACGCGCTGCAGGATGCGCTGCTTGGCCGCCATCACCGCGTTGCGCCCGAACTGCGCGAACTCGACGGGCACCTCCATGATGTCGCCGACCTCGAAGTCGGGGTCGTCCCAGCGCGCCTCTTCCAGCAGGATCTGGCGCGACGGGTCCTCGACCTCGTTGACGACCTCCTTGAGCACCGTGATGCCGATGCGGCCGGTGTCCTCGTCGATCTCGATCTCGGCCTCCACGTTGGGGCCGTGGCGCTTGGCCAGGGCGGCCAGGATGCCGTCCTTGATCAGGTCGTACAGCTCGTCGCGCGAGATGGCCTTGTTGGCCGTCATCTCGCGGAAGGCCGCGAGCACCTGCGTTGCGTTGTTCATCGCCTTCGACCTCGAGGTTTTCAGCGCGGCTTCTGGCCGCGCTCCCACCGGAAGACCAGGTTGGCCCGCTCCACGCCCGCGAGCGGGAACTCCACTTCGTCGTCCTGCACCCGCAGGGCCACGCGGTCCTCGCCGCGCAGGCCCACCAGCGTGCCCTGCACCCGGCGGCCGCGGCCCTCCAGCGGCTCGCGCAGGCGCACCGCCACCTCCGCCCCGCCAAAGCGCTCCCAGTCGCGGCGGCGCACCAGCGGCCGCTCCACCCCCGGCGACGACACCTCCAGCACGTAGCGGTCCGAAAGGCCCTCGCGGCCGTCCAGCCACGGCTCCAGCGCGCGGCTGACGTGCGTGCAGTCGTCCAGCGTGACGGACGGCTTGCCCGGCTCCGAGTCCGGGCGATCCACCGAGACGCGCAGGATGGGGCGGGCGCGGCTGCCGGCCTGCTCCAGCTCCACCAGCTCGAAGCCCAGGGCCTCGATGCGCTGCTCCAGCTCGCGGGCCAGGGAGTCGTCCTGCACGGCGGCCTCCGGGTGCCGGGTGGGGGCAATAAAAAAAGCGGGGCCACCGCACCCCACTTCGCCGCGCGACCCGCCCCGCCGGGGCGCTCGCCAGGTTCAGTCAGCCGCCAATATACGCGCACCGCGAACGATGTGCAACCCGAGGGCGGTGCCGTGCACGTGCCGCAAGGAAAGGCGGGGGGGGTTTATTGTGTAAAACTAGGGATGGTGTTATGATGGTATCAACTGGAAGAGGAGAGGAGGGGGCATGAGCAAGCGCAGGGAACCGCCCGGCACCGAGCCGCCGCACGACCTCGTGATCAAGGAGGCGGCGCTGCACCGCTACACCGCCACGCGCAACGCGGACAGCCTGCTGCTGCACGCGTTCATGCGCCGCTACTCCGGCGTGCTGGAGCGCGTGGCCGGCGCCGCCACGGACCAGGCGCTCGCCGACGCCCTGGCCGCGCGCGACGACGTGGGCGGGCTGGCGGAGCTGCTGGCCCGGGTGGCACCCCTCGATCCCCCCTCCCCGGACCCGCTGGGCAGGGCGCGGGCACGGGGGGCGCGCGGCAAGACGGAGCTGCTGGCGCGCGCGGGCGGCGCGCTGCGGCTGGCGCAGGCGGCGCGGCGGCTGGGCGTAACCGCGCAGGCGGTGCACGCGCGGCGCAAGCGCGGCACCCTGCTGGCGGTGCCGCACTCCAACGGCGAGTTCCTGTACCCCGCCTGCCAGTTCACCCCGGATGGCGGCGCGCTGCCGGGGCTGGCGGCGGTGCTGCAGGCGTTCGCGGTGCGCAGCCCCTGGACGCAGCTCTCCGTGCTGCTGGCGCCGCACGGCGCCCTGGGCGGCCGCACGCCGCTGGAGGCGCTGGCGCAGGGGCAGGCGGAGCAGGTGGTGGCGGCGGTGCGCACGTACGGCGAGCACGGGGCGTGAGCCCGGCGCGCTGGAGCGGCGGCGGTGAGCCCGAGCCGCCGCTGCCGCCGGACGACTTCGCGGAGCGCCACCTGGAGCTGGAAACCCTTCCCGCGGGCACCATCCTCAACCGCATCCACCCGCGCGGGCTGGCCGCGCTGTTCTTCGGGCCGCCGCCGGGGTCGCCACCGCGCCACCGCTGGGACGCGCCGGACGGCGGCTATGGCGTGTGCTACCTGGCGGAGCAGGCGTTCGTCGCCTTTGCGGAGACGTTCCTGCGCCCGCCGGGCATCCTGCTGCTGGAGATGGATGACCTGGAGCAGCGCTGCCTGGCGCGGGTGCGCACCCAGCGCGAGCTGCGCCTGATCCCCGCGCACGACTGGGGGCTGCACGCCATCGCGGCCACCTCCGCCATCTGCAGCGGGCCGTACGCGGTGTCGCAGGCGTGGTCTGCGGCGTTCCACGCGCACAAGGTGCGGGCGGACGGCATCCGCTACCGCGCCTCGCACGACGACGGGGGATTCGCGATCGCGCTGTTCGACCGCGCGGCGAAGGCGGTAAAAGAGGTGCTCTCCGCGTCGCTGGGCGACGGGGAGATGGCGAAGGAGCTGGGGAAGATGCTGGACCGCTACGGGGTGGGGCTGGCCGGCTAGGCCGCGCCGCTCCGCACGCCGAGCACGCCCATCTGCCGCGACTTCGAGCCGCCGCGGTGGGAGAAGAAGTCCGGCGGGCCGCAGCGCGTGCAGTGCGCGGACAGGGTGATGCGCTCCCGCGGCACGCCCGCCGCCACCGCACGCTCCCCGATGGCGGGGCGCAGGTCGATGCAGGTGGGGCCCTGGGGCGGCGGCCGGTGGGGGCGGACGCCGGCGTGCACCTCCGGACCCACCTCGTAGCACGCGCCGCAGATGGATGGGCCGCAGTGCAGCCACAGCCGCTCCGGCGCGGACTGCCAGCTCTCCGCGATGCGGTTGACGGCGCGCTCCACGATGCCCGCCGCCGTCCCGCGCCAGCCGGCGTGCACCAGCGCCACCACGCGCGCGTCCGGCTCCACCACCGACACCGGCACGCAGTCCGCCACGCTGACGCTGAGCAGCAGGTCCGCGCAGTCCGTCACGTGGCCGTCGAAGCCGTCCATCAGCAGGATGCCGGGCGCCGCCTCGCCGCGGTGGATCCACAGGCCGGCCTCGTGCACCTGGCGCGCGTGGGCGGCCGTGCGCATCCCCGCCGCCTCCAGCAGCGCCCGCCAGCGGTCCAGCACCGCCCCCACCGGCTGCTGGCCGGAGAGCCCCAGGTCGAACGGCTCCCCGTCGCCCCGCCCCGTGGCGCCCTGCACCAGCCAGGGAAAGCGCTGCCCCCACTCCGGGTGCACCCACAGCGGA
>DASTLD010000525.1:0-6872 GCA_035715345.1 Longimicrobium sp. | reverse complement strand
AGATCGCCCACATGTTCAGCGAGGCCAGCAAGGCCTACGAGCAGAACCCCACCGCCCTGCAGCTCCGGCAGATGAACATCCTGTACGAGGGGCTCAAGCAGAAGGGCGGGATGATGGTGGTGCCCAGCACCATGGTGGACTCCATGGGCCCCGCGGGGCTGATGGCCGCCACCGCGCTGGCCGCCCAGCAGCAGGCCAACGGCGCCCCCCAGCGGGCGCCCGCGCCCGCGCCCGCGCCTGAGCCCGCTCCCGCGGAGCCGGCCGCCCTCCCGGTGGCCGACGAGTTCAAGCTCTTCGGCGAGTAGGCTCCGCCGGCGGCACACCAGGCCCCTCGCCCTTCCCCGGGCGAGGGGCTTCGTTCATCTCTCCGCTCTCCTGCCGTTCTCCGCGGCGCTCCGTTTGCCTCTGCGGCTCCGCGCGAGGTTGCCGTAGCACCGTGCCGGGAGGGGAAGGGGATGGAGGCGGTGATCCTGGTGGGCATCCAGGCGTCGGGAAAGACGACCTTTTACCGCGAGCGGTTCTTCGAGACGCACGTGCGCATCAGCCGCGACATGCTGCGCACGCGGCGGCGCGAGGAGCTGCTGGTGCGGGCCTGCATCGAGGGAAAGCAGCCGTTCGTGGTCGACAACACGAACGTGCTGGCGGAGGAGCGCGCGCGGTACGTGGGCCCGGCGCGGGCGGCGGGGTTCCGCGTGGTGTGCTACTTCTTCCGCACGGAGACGCGCGCCGCCATCGCCCGCAACAGGCTGCGCACGGGGAAGGCGGTGGTCCCCATCGCCGGGCTGCTGGGCACCTACAAGCGCCTGCAGGAGCCCCGCCTGGACGAGGGCTTCCACGCCATCTACGCCGTCACCCTCACGCCCGACAACCAGTACGTCGTGGAGGAGCTACCGCGCCGCAGCGGACTTCAGCCACCGGAAGGCGGGCCGGAGGGAGCGCCCGGATCGACATCCCGGTAGATGTCACGGAGCGGAAGCGAGCAGGGAACGGACTCCAACTCCAGTGATGCACTCAGATCGTCCACGGCGGCGAACCGCCAGAGATCGCCCTCTCGGCGGAAACACTCCACCAATACGCGCTCCTGCGAAACGAGCACGTACTCGCGCAACGTCGCGATCCGCCGGTACGCCGCGAACTTTTCCGTCCGGTCGTACACCTCCGTGCTGGGGGAGAGGACTTCCACGATCAGAACGGGATTGAGCAGCGTGTCGAGAACGCTGTCCCCGTACTCGGGCGAGCAGGCGACGGCGACGTCCGGGTATGTGTAGCGGGTGCCGGGCGCGATCCGCACCTTTATCTCCGAGAAGTACGCGCGGCACTCGTCCGGAATGCAGGAGAGCAGGTGGGCGTAGATCCTCCCCGCGATGAAATTGTGCGGCGCCGGGGTGCCCGCCATCGCGACGATGCGGCCGTCGATGTACTCGCTGCGGAACCCGGCGCGGCGTTCCAGGGCGAGGTATTCCTCGGGGGTGTAGTAGTTGAGCGCGGCGGTCGACACGGGGAGATCTCCGGGCGAGTGGTCTCCCATGGTAGTCTCTCCGGTCCTAAGTTGGCAAGCCACAAATACTTGCGCGCATTCCGCGCCACCTGCGGGACGGCTTCGCAGGTCCTGGCATAAGAGCGCGCTCCCTTGCGCCCCCTCAGACCCCGACCGCCTCCCGGATTGCGCCGCGGGCGGGGTAGTGGGAGGCGACGTAGTCGTCGAGGATGCGCTTGAACTCCTCGGCGATGTGGTCGCCGCGGAGGGTGGTGAAGTGCTCGCCGTCCACGTACACGGGGGCCTTGGGCTCCTCGAAGGTGCCCGGCAGGCTGATGCCCAGGTTGGCGTGCTTGCTCTCGCCCGGCCCGTTCACCACGCACCCCATCACCGCCACCTTCATCTCCTCCACGCCCGGGTGGCTCTCGCGCCACACGGGCATCTGGTCGCGCAGGTAGCCCTGGATGCTCTCCGCCAGCTCCTGGAAGTACGTCGACGTCGTCCGCCCGCAGCCGGGGCAGCTGGTGACCTGCGGCGAGAAGGAGCGGATCTCCAGCGACTGCAGGATCTGCTGCGCGACGTGCACCTCTTCCGTGCGGTCGCCGCCGGGCTTGGGCGTCAGGCTCACGCGGATGGTGTCGCCGATGCCCTCCTGCAGCAGGAGGGAGAGCCCCGCGGTGGAGGCCACGATGCCCTTGGTGCCCATCCCCGCCTCCGTGAGCCCCAGGTGCAGCGGGTAGTCGGAGAGCGGGGCCAGGCGGCGGTAGACGGCGACGAGGTCCTGCACGCCGCTGACCTTGGCGGAGAGGATGATGCGGTCGTGCGGCAGCCCGCACGCCTCCGCGAAGGCGGCGGAGCGCATGGCGCTCTCCACCATGGCCTCCATCATCACCGTCTTCGCGTCCAGCCGCTCCGCGGGCGGGCGGGCGGCGTTGGCGTCCATCATCTCCGTCAGCAGCACCTGGTCCAGCGAGCCCCAGTTGACGCCGATGCGCACCGGCTTGCCGAACTCGACGGCGCGCTCCACGATGGCGCGGAAGTTCTCGTCGTGGCGCTTGGCGCCCACGTTGCCGGGGTTGATGCGGTACTTGGCCAGCGCCCGCGCGCAGTCGGGGTACTTCGTCAGCAGCAGGTGGCCGTTGTAGTGGAAGTCGCCCACGATGGGCACCTCCACCCCGCGGGCGCGCAGGAACTCCACGATGTGCGGCACGGCGCGCGCGGCCTCGTCGTTGTTGACGGTCACGCGCACGATCTGGCTGCCCGCGCGCCAGAGCGCCGCCACCTGCCGGACCGTGCCCTCGATGTCGGCGGTGTCGGTGTTGGTCATGCTCTGCACCACCACGGGGTGCGCGCCGCCCACCGGCACGCCGCCCACGTCCACCGTCACCGTCCGCCTGCGCTGGATTCCCTGCATCTCCATCACTGCCGCTGGTTTGCGAATTCCGCCCCGAATCTAACCGCGTGTGTGCCCCCGGGAAAACCCGCCGCGCACGTTGCCGCCCCGCCCGCGCGCGGCTACACTGCGCGCGCTCCCGCTCCTCGATCTCCCGTATACACCGCTCCCGCATGACGACGCCGCGCCCGCTCCTGCTCTGCGCCATCCTCGCCTTCGCCGCCGCCATCGCCCCATCGCCCGCGCGGGCGCAGGTGGCGGACACCGTGGCCGTGGCGGCGAGCGACACGCTGTACGAGATCCGCCTGGAGGACGGCTCCGTGCTGTACGGGCGCGTGGTGGCGGTGGAGGGCGACCGGATCACCGTGCTGACGCAGGCGGGGGCGCGGGTGGAGCTGCGGCGCGCGCAGATCCGGCAGATGCGCCCGCTGCAGGGCCGGGTGGTCAACGGCGAGGTGTGGATCGACGACCCGCACGCCACGCGGCTCTTCTTCGGCCCCACGGCGCGGCCGCTGGGCGCGGGGCGCGGATACGTGGGCGTGTACGAGCTGATTTTTCCCTTCCTGACCTACGGCGTCAGCAGCACCTTCTCCATCAGCGGCGGCACGCCCATCGTCCCGGACGCCGTGGGCGAGATCTTCTACTTTGCCCCCAAGCTGACGCTGGTGCAGACGGAGCGGGTCAGCGGCGCCGTGGGCGTGCTGGTGGGCGCGTACGAGGATCACACGGCGGGCATCCTGTACGGCGTGGGGACCGTGGGAGACCGCGACCGCGCCTTTACCGGCGGCATCGGCTGGGGGTTCAGCGACGGCGACGTGCAGAGCCAGTCGGTGGTGATGTTCGGCGCGGAGCAGCGCGCCGCGGCGCGCCTCAAGCTGCTGACCGAGAACTACTTCCTGCCCGGCGAGGAGGGGATGATCTTCAGCATCGGCGTGCGCTTCTTCAGCGAGAGCCTGTCCGCGGACCTGGGCACCGCCCACTACCTGGGCGACGACTGCAGCGGCGCCTGCTGGTTCCCGCTGGTGAACTTCGTCTACAGCTTCGGCGGCAAGTGACGGCGGAGCGCGCGCTGATGATCCGCATCGACCCGGACCGGCTGGAGCGCACGCTCGCGGAGCTGGTGCGCATCGGCTCCGTGAACCCCGCCTTCAGCGGCGGCACCACGGACGAGCGCGAAGTCGCGGCCCACGTCCGCGCGGCCATGGAGGCGCTGGGGATGCAGACGCACGCGCACGAGCCGGCGCCGGGGCGCGTGAGCGTAGTGGGGCGCCTGCGCGGCGCGGGCGGCGGGCCGTCGCTGCTGCTGTACGCGCACCACGACACCGTGGGCGTGGAGGGGATGCCGGACCCGTTCACCCCGGTGGTGCGCGACGGGCGGATGTACGGCCGCGGCGCGTACGACATGAAGTGCGGGCTGGCCGCCTGCCTGGAGACGGTGCAGGCCCTGCGCGACGCCGGCGTGCGCCTGCGCGGCGACCTGCTGATCGCCTCCGTGGCGGACGAGGAGGAGGCCAGCATCGGGATGATGGACGTGCTGCGCCACCACACCGCGGACGCGGCCGTGGTGACCGAGCCCACGGAGCTGCGCATCTGCATGGCGCACAAGGGGTTCTGCTGGATCGAGGTGGAGGTCGCGGGTCGCGCGGCGCACGGCAGCCGCTTCGACCTGGGCATCGACGCCAACCTGCGCATGGGGCGCTTCCTGGCGCGGCTGGAGGGGCTGGAGCGCGAGCTGCGCGCCCGCCCGCCGCACCCGCTGGTGGGGCCGCCGTCGCTGCACGCGGCCACGCTGCACGGCGGCACGGGCCTGAGCACCTACGCCGCCCGCAGCGTGGTGCAGATCGAGCGGCGCATGACCCCCGGCGAGACGGAGGCGCAGGTGCTGGGCGAGGTGCAGGCCCTGGTGGACGCGCTGGCCGCGGAGGACCCCACCTTCCGCGCGGAGGTGCGATCCCTGCTCACGCGGCCGTCCTGGCAGGCGCACGATCCCTCGCCCGTCTCCGCGGCGGTGGCGGGCGCGGCGGAGGCGGTGCTGGGGCGCGCGGTGGAGACGTTCGGCGCGCCGTACTGGATGGACACGTCGCTGCTGGGGCAGGCCGGGATCGACGCGGTGGTGATGGGCCCCACCGGCGAGGGCGCGCACGAGACCGTGGAGTGGGTGGAGCTGGAATCCGTCCGCCAGACCGCGGAGATCCTGGCCCGCGTGGCGGTGGACTACTGTGGAACGGCGGGCTGACCGCCCGGCGCGGTGGCGGGGCGGCACACGTTTCGCTTGCGCTCCGCGCGAAGTTTGGCGACACTTCGACACCCACGCGATCCTCGCTGGACCCCTGCAGGAGCTGGACATGCTCGCCCGAGTGTTCCGTATACGCCTGGCGGCGGGCCTCCTGGCCCTCCCCGCCGTCATCGCCGTCCCCGCCGTGCTGCGCGCGCAGGACCAGCCGCAGGCGCAGTTCGTGGACAACCGCCCGCGCGGCCTGGTGAGCCGCGAGGAGCTGATGCTGGACCGCCTGCGCCGGCTGGGCATCGACAACCCGGACCCGGCGCCGCGCGCGCCGCGCAACCGGGCGGACAGCGTCGAGTGGCAGCGGTGGAAGCGGGCGGCGGCGCAGGCCACCGGCCGCCGCATCGTGGTGTCCATCTACGACCGCAAGCTGTGGCTGATCGACGGCACGGACACCCTCCTGGCGGCGCCGGCCGGCGTGGGGATGGGGGTCATTCGGAAGGGCCGCGCCACCTACGACTTCTCCACGCCGCGCGGGCGCCGGACGGTGCTGGCCAAGGAAGAGAACCCGGTGTGGAACCCGCCCGACTGGCACTACCACAGCATGGCGGCGCGCGTGCGGCAGTTCCCGGCGGGCGGCATTGCCCTGGAGGACGGCAGCCGCGTGGTGCACCGGGGCAACGAGGTGGGCTTCCTGCGGGACGGCGAGTTCGAGCCCATCCCGCCGGAGCGGCCGCTGACGTTCGGCGACGTGCTGTACATCCCCCCGTTCGGGACGGTCAACCGCAAGATCCCCGACGTGCTGGGCAAGTACAAGCTGGACACGGGCGAGGCCATCCTGATCCACGGCACCAACGACCCGCTGGCCGTGGGCTTCTGGGGCACGCACGGGTGCGTGCGGCTGTTCGACGAGGACATCGAGTTCGTGTACAACAACACGCCCGTCGGGACGGCGGTCTACATCTACTGATCGGAAGCTCACGCAGAGACGCAGAGGACGCAGAGAGCTACGGGAGGAGTTTCTCCTGCAGTTCTCTGCGTCTCCGCGTCTCTGCGTGAGTTCTTTCTGCTTTACCGCACGGGGGTCAGGAGGATGGGGCCGGAGAGGCCGGTGACGCGGTGCACGCCGGTGCCCACGATGCGGCCCTCGTCGTCCACGGCGATGGCGGAGGTGATGCGCCAGTCCTCGTCCACCAGGTGCTCGCTCAGGAAGTAGAGGCGCCCCACCGCCCAGGCAATGCCCTCCGTCTGCCCCTCCAGCCCGCCGCCGGAGCGGGTGCCCGTGCCCACCACCCAGCCGATGGCGCTCACGTCGCGCACCACGGCCTCCGTGCCGGGCACCATGTGCAGCTCGCGCCGGCGCCGCAGGTTGCCGCCCCGCACCACGTAGGCACGCCGCGTCTCCTGCTCGTCGTCGTCCACCGTGGCCACCAGGATGCGGCCGTCGGAGCTGACCGCCACCGCGCGCTCGTACGCCTGCTCCAGCCCGCGCACGGCCGTCCACGTGCCCCCGCGCCACGCCCACACCCGGCTGCCGGCGCACACGCCCTCCACGCAGCCGGTGTCCGCCGTCACCGCCACCAGGTCGCCGCCGATGCCGGCCGCCTCGCTGGCGGAGGCGCCGGGCGGCACCAGCGCCACGTATCCCCCCGTGATGGCAAAGGCGCGGCGCTGCGCGGCGGTCCAGTACGGCGCGGGGTACACGTTGCCGGCGATGTTGCCCACGCTGTCCACGTCCACGAAGGCGTGCGGCTCCACGGTCACCCGCCCCAGCGGCG
>DASTLD010000524.1:0-4832 GCA_035715345.1 Longimicrobium sp. | reverse complement strand
CCGTCGTCCAGCGCCTGGTAGACGGCGTTGCCGGAGAGCCCGTGGCGCGTGCTGAACACGAAGACGCTGTCGCCGCGGACGCGCGCCAGCCCGCGCGCGCTGCCCACCCACAGCGTGCCGGACGCGTCCTCCAGCATGCGGAACACCGGCTGCCGCGCCAGCTCGCGGGGGCCGGGCACGAAGCGGCCGCCCGCCATGCGGAACAGCCCCTCGCTCTGCGTGCCCACCCACACCGTGCCGCGGCGGTCCTGGAAGACGGAGAGGATGTAGGTGTCCGCCAGCCCGTGCTCGCGGCCGTAGGTGCGGAAGCGCCCGCCGCGCAGCTCGGCCAGGCCGTTGTAGGTGCCCGCCCACAGCGTGCCGTCCGGCGCCTCGAACAGCGCGCGCACGCGGTCGTCCGGCAGCCCGTCGCGCGCGCCGAAGGTGACCGCCCGGCCGCCGCGGATGCGGGTCAGGCCGCCGTTCGTCGCCACCCACACGTCGCCGTTGCGGCTGCGCAGCAGGTCGCGGATGATGTTGTCCTCCAGCGCGCCGTTGGCCTGCGTGAACAGCTCCATTCCCCGCGGGGTGCGGTGCGCCACGCCGCCGTAGGTGGCAATCCAGACGCCGTCCGCGCCGTCGCCCTGGATGGCGGAGACGATGTCGTGCGGCAGCCCGTCCGCGCGCGTCAGCGTGGACACCGCGGTGGGCCGCAGGCGGAAGATCCCGCCCTGCCGCGAGCCGACCCACAGGTTGCCCTCCACGTCCGCGTGCAGCGACGACGCCTGGCCGATGGGGCTGCCGCCCGGCAGCGTCACCGGCACGGCGCGCGTCCCCTCCATGCGGAACAGCCCGTTCTCCGCCGCCAGCCAGAGCGTGCCCGCGCGGTCGCGCAGCATGGAGTTGACGCGCCGCGGGGCGCCGGCGCCCTCCGCCGCCAGCCGCGTCGCCTGTCCCCCGCGCAGGCGGGTGATGCCGGCGTCGTAGGTGCCCACCCACACGGAGCCGTCCGGGTCCGCGTGGACGGAGGTCACCTGGTCGGCCGCCTGCTGGCCGAGGCGCTCGTAGCGGCCGTCGCGGTAGCGCAGCAGCCCGCCCGCGATGACGCCGATCCACAGGTTCCCGTCCGCGTCGCGCGCCAGGTCGGCCACGGACGGCTCGTCCATCCCCCGCGGCGCGGGCAGCGGCTCGACGCGCCCGTTGCGCACGCGGCTGACCCCGCTGCGCGTTCCCACCCACAGCACGCCGCCGGTGTCGGGGAGCAGCGCCGTCACCTTGTCGCTCTTGAGGCCGTCGCGGGTGCGGAACACCGTCCAGCGGCCGCCGGCGTAGCGCACCAGGCCGTCGCGCTCGCTGGCCGCCCACAGCGTGCCCGCGGAGTCCACCACCACGCGCCAGAAGCTGGCGCGGTCCACGCCGGGGATGTCGTGCTCCGTGAAGACGCGGAAGCTGACGCCGTCGAAGCGCACGATGCCCTCGTACGACGCCAGCCACAGGTAGCCGTCGGGGGTCTGGGAGATGTCGAGGGCGATGTTGGACGGCAGCCCCTCCTCCGTCCCCCAGTTGGCGAACGCCATCCCCGGCGCCTGCGCCTCCGCGCGCGGCGCCCGGGCGCACAGGCACGCGCTCACCAGCGCGGCGATGCGGACGCACGCGCGCACGCGCCTGCGCGCGGGAGGGGTCATCACACCGGGAAAGGCGTGGCGGGCGGGGAACATCCAGGACGGGCGGGGTGACGGGTGCGGCACGGTACCTGGCCGCAAGCAAACACCTCCACCTGCTCCGCGCAAGCGTTGCAGTATCGCCCGGCCAGTCCACGGCGGAGGCGCGGACGGCGATGCCTCAGGGCAACGGCGAGGCGCGGTCCAGCGTCTCCACCACCGAGCGCGCCCACGCGGCGACGCGCCCGGGCGGCGTTCTACAGCGGGGCCCCACCCCCCGGCCCCCTCCCCCGCGCCCGCAAGCTGTCCCGCGGCCGGACAGGTCCGAGCACGTGGCGCGGGAGAGGGGGAGACCAGAAGTGCACAGCGGCTGGTTCCGCGCGCAGGCCCATCAACCCTCCCTCCCCCGGACCTGGGGGGAGCCTGAGCGAGCGGGTGGGGGCGGCCGCCCCCGCGCCACCGCCCATGTCATGCGACGATGCTTGACACGTGACCAAACAGTCACATATAATGGCTGGTGAACGATGACGACCTGGTCTTCAAGGCACTCGCCGACCCCACGCGGCGCTTCCTCCTCGACCGGCTCTTTGCGCGTGACGGCCGCACGCTCACGGAGCTGGAGGCGGAGCTGGAGATGACGCGCTCCGGGGTGATGAAGCACCTGCGGGTGCTGGAAGAGGCGGGTCTCGTCGTCACGCGCCGGGCGGGACGGCACAAGCTGCACTACCTGAACGCCGTTCCCATCCGACTGATCCACGACCGGTGGATCGACAAGTACACGGAGCCCTGGTCCGCGACCCTGGTGGGACTCAAGAAGAGCCTGGAGGAGACGATGGAAAAGGTGTTCGAGATCTACATCAAGACCACGCCAGAGCGCCTGTGGCAGGCCATCACCGACCCGGAGATGCGGGCCAAGTACACCTTCGGCGTGCGCGTGCAGTCGGACTGGTCGCCCGGCTCGCCGTACCGTGCCACCGCCGGCGACGACACCGTCGGCCCGGGCATGGCCATCGCCGAGGGCGAGAACCTGGAGGTGGATCCGCCGCGGCGGCTGGTGCAGAGCTACCGCGCGCTCTGGAGCGACGACGTCAGGGCGCAGGGCACGTCGCGCGTCACCTGGGCCATCGAGCCGGTGGGCGATTCGTGCTGCCTGACCGTGACGCACGACCAGCTCCCCGAGAGCGCCAACCCCGAGCTGTACGGCGGCTGGCCGATGGTCCTCTCCGGCCTCAAGACCCTGCTGGAGACCGGCGAGCGCCTGACCACCCCCGGCTCGCTGATGTACCTGGCCGAGGCCGCGAGCTGAACGCGACGACGCGGGCCGGGGATCGTGCGTCCCCGGCCCGGCCTGGATCATCGCGGCGGCTGGCTCACTCCTTCAGCACCTCGCACTTCTTCACGTCGCAGCGCTTGAGGTCCTTGCCGTACTCGATCTTCTTGATGGGGTGCTGGTTGTCGAAGTGATTGTTCGCGGCCGCCTTGACGTGGAGAAAGTGGCCCTCGTCCTTGAAGCCGCCCCCGGACTTCCTGGAGGCCACGACCACCAGGTCCACCACGCCCCCCTCTCCCGAGCCCCGGATCTGCGCGCCTTCGTGCAGGTCCTGGAAGGGGCAGCTCTTGTCGATCAGCAGAGAAAACTCTTTCGCCATGGGACGCCTCCGGCTCGGGGTAAGGTCAGGTCACACCGCCTGACTGACGCTACCCGCGAGGCTGGAGGGGCTCAATGAATCACAAGGCGGAGAGGGAGGGGCCAATAAGGATGGGTGAACGCTGGTATCAACGATGGCGGCATAGGACGGCTGACCACAGTCGTCTCCGGCCTGCGGTTAGGACAACGGAGCGGGCCGGGGATCGCGCATCCGCGACCCCGCACGGACCTGAATTCTGGTGATCGAAGCAGGTCTGCTCATAGCCATCTCGGCCCGCGTAGGTTTGGGTCACCGTTCTCCGTGCTCCCTCAGTTTGTCTGGCGCCGCCCTCTGGCAGCCTCTAGCGATAAGCGCGTTCATGTACGTGTATCCTACCTCGCGCACTCTTGCCGTGTTGAAGCTCCACGCAAGCAGAACTGCGGCACACACCGACAAGATCAGCCATGCCGCACCTGTTGCGAAGCTTTCTTGTTCCCAGAGTTTCTGGACGATGGCAACGCTGCTGAGGATCGTGCTATAGACAGAAGCGAGAAACATGGTTCCGATCAATCGGACCTCGGCTTCGCGCCGCTCGCTATCCTCCCACAAGGCCGGTGCCACCAGCCGCAGATACCTCTTGGCCGCAGAGAATGGTTGGGTACCATAAAGGCGGTCGGACGAGCACTCCGTTACTTCTTCGACGAGCTTCTGGACGGCAATGTACGTCTCTGTTTTTTCAAAGCGGGCGGCGAACGGGAACCTAAGATCCTCCAACTGTTTCCGGGGAGTCCGGATCGCCGGGATGAATGTCGTAATCGCCTCCGTGACCGACATCGCGATGGGCTTCGTCGCATACCCAATTATCAGTGCGACCATCAGCAACGAAATCGACGAGAACCAACTGCCTTGGGCCTGAGTGAATTCGGCCAGCCGAAACCATGCATCGACAGGAGAATCGACGTGGCGGGTGGGATCACGCGCCGCCAGTCCAAAGGTGGTGACGAGGAGGATCAACCACATACTGCCCGGAAGGAGTACCGCCAGAAGGTCGAGGATTGTGACCGGGATGGGTCTAAATTGATTTTCCATAACCAGTTGCTTGGCGAGGAAATTCCACTGCAGCGGTGTTGAGGTTTACCTCGTGGCTGCGTCGGTACTAATCGCGCGCCTCCCTGGGGCCAGTGTCGCGCCACCGAGCGCGGGGCCGCCGGAAGGCTCCGCCCACACCATGCGGTACGCGCCGTCGAACATCTCCAGAGCGCCGCGGCGGGCCACGGCGTCGGCGTCCGCGACGGAGAAGAGCAGGTAGAGCGAGCCCTCCGGCGTGACGGAGCCCGCCATCCGCAGGCTCGATCCGCTCGCGGTGTTCCCATCGCCCCAGAAGTAGCCGTTGCGGTAGGCGTCGATGGTGAACGTCGCGCCGTCGGGGAATAGCTGCTCGTCCGTCGCATTCCACGTCATGCCGGCCAGCCACCGCCACTCCTCCGCGCGCAGGCTGCCGTCCAGCGCGTGGTCCGGCACCGTGCCCGGCAGCGCATCGTCGGGCGACTGCGTCATGTAGGCC
>DASTLD010000523.1:0-6711 GCA_035715345.1 Longimicrobium sp. | reverse complement strand
GAGCGTCTGGTTGATGCTGACGCTGAAGGTGCTGCCGCCGGGCACCGTGCGGGTCACGTAGCGCGGCTCCGCGGGGCGGCTGGGCGCCGGGGCGGGCGCGCGCTCGGCGCGGCGGGGCGCCGGGGCCGGCGCGGGCGCCTGCGCGGCCGGCTTCGGCGCCGCCGGGGCGGGGGCCGCGGCGGCGGGGGTGGTGTCCGGCAGCGGCACGTCCGCCAGCGCGATCTGCGGCGTGGTGTCCGGCTGCAGCGCCAGCGACAGGTCCCGCTCCAGCGCCTCGCGCTGGAGGGCGGCGCGGTCGGGGGTGTCCTCTCCGCCGCCGCAGGCGACCAGCAGAGAGGACAGCGGGAGCGCCAGCGCGAGGGCGAAGGCGGTGGTCTTGCGAGACATACGGGGTGCTCCTGGTCCGCGTGGTTCCTTGTTTTCCGTGCAGGGCGGGGGTTAACCTGCGCCCCTCGACAGCGCCCTTCGGTTGCCCGTTCTGGGGGCAACGGCCGTGCCCGGTGCCAAATGCGTGAGCTGAAAGCACTTCTCCCTTATCTCAAGCGGTATCGCGGGCGCATCGCTATCGGGCTGGCCACGGTGCTGGTGTCCAACGCGGTGAACGTCTGGAGCCTGGAGTTCGTCAAGAAGGGCGTGGACGCGTTGGGCCGCGCGGACACGTCGGTAACGCGGATCGGCTGGTACGCGGCGGCCACCACCGGGCTGGCGCTGGTGGCGGGGGCGGGGCGCTACTGGATGCGCGAGATCCTGAACGGCGTCAGCCGGCGCGTGGAGGCGGACCTGCGCGACGACTTCTTCGGGCACCTGCTGCGGCTGGACGCCGGCTTCTACGCCACGCACCCCACCGGCGAGATCATGAGCCGCGCCACCGCCGACATCCAGGCGGTGCGCATGGTGGCCGGGCCGGCGTACATGTACCTGGTCAACACCGTGGTCTTCGGGGTGATGGCCATCGCGCGGATGGCGATGGTGGACGTGCGCATGACGGTGCTGGCGCTGCTGCCCATGCTGCTGCTGCCGCCGACGACCATCTTCTTCGGCAAGCTGATCCACGACCGCTTCGAGAAGATCC
Source organism: Longimicrobium sp. (assembly GCA_035715345.1). Classification (GTDB taxonomy): domain Bacteria; phylum Gemmatimonadota; class Gemmatimonadetes; order Longimicrobiales; family Longimicrobiaceae; genus Longimicrobium. Next base: position 5,639 of record DASTLD010000523.1, on the reverse strand, counting down.
AGGAGCAGCTCGGCGTGATGTCCACCATGGCGCAGGAGAACCTGGCCGGGCAGCGCATCGTCAAGGCGTACGGGCAGGAAGAGGCGCAGTCCGCCCGCTTCCGCGGCCTGGCGCACGAGTCGCTGCGGCGCAACGTGGCGCTGTCCGTCAGCTCCGGCTTCTTCTATCCCGCGCTGGGGGTGCTGGCCGGCTCCGCCATGGCGCTGGCGCTGTGGCTGGGCGGGCGGCAGATCCTGGCCGGCCGCATCACCACCGGCGAGCTCGTGCTCTTCCTGCTGTACCTGGGGATGCTGTCCTGGCCCATGATCGCCCTCGGCTGGGTGGTCAACCTGTTCCAGCGCGGCGCCGCCTCCATGGGCCGCGTGAGCCGCGTGCTGGACCAGCAGCCGCTGGTGCGCGACGCCCCGGGCGCCGTCGCCCCGGCGCACGTGCGCGGCGAGGTGGAGTTCCGCGGCGTCTCCTTCGCCTATCCCGGCACCGCGCGCGCGGTGCTGCGCGACGTCTCCTTCCGCGTCCCCGCGGGGGCCACCGCGGCCATCGTGGGGCCCACGGGATCGGGCAAGTCCACCGTGGTGTCCCTGCTGGCGCGGCTGCACGACCCCACCGAGGGCGAGGTGCTGCTGGACGGCATCCCCGTGCGGCAATGGCGGGTGCGGCGGCTGCGCGAGGCGATCGCGCTGGTGCCGCAGGACACCTTCCTCTTCTCCGACACGCTGGCGGAGAACCTGGCGCTGGGGCTGGAGGAGGGGGGCGACGGGGACGCGCGCATGCGGCGCATCACCGCGGCGGCGCAGGTGGCGCAGCTCCACGAGACGGTGCGCGAGTTCCCGGGGGGATACGAGACGATGCTGGGCGAGCGCGGCATCAACCTGTCCGGCGGGCAGAAGCAGCGCGCCGCCCTGGCCCGCGCCGTGGCCCGCGACGCGCCGGTGCTGGTGCTGGACGACGCCCTCAGCGCGGTGGACACGCACACGGAGCACGGCATCTTGCAGGGCCTGCGCGGCGTGTTCGCGGGGCGGACCAGCATCATCGTGAGCCACCGCGTGACGGCGGTGATGAACGCGGACCTGATCCTGGTGCTGGACGACGGGCGGCTGGTGGAGCAGGGCACGCACGCCGAGCTGCTGCGCGCCGGCGGCGTGTACGCGGCCCTGCAGCGCCGCCAGCTGCTCGCGGAACAGGTGGCGGGCGACGATCTTCTTGCAGGGGCCGGGGGCGGGGTCTAGATTCCGCTCTACATCAGTTCCCACCTGTGCCCGGCCGCATGCCAGACCTCCGATTACACCTGCAGGGGGACCACGCGACGGCGGAGCGCCTGCGCGAGGTGCTCGCGCGCGAGGGCTTCCGCGTCGTGGAGGCGCCGCCCGCGGGCGCGCCCGACGCCGACCTGCTGGTGCACGACGCCAACGGCGTGGAGGGCGAGCACGGCGGCGGCATCGCGGGGCGCGTGCAGGAGCTGGAGCGCGCGGTGCTGGAGCTGCGCAACCTGGACGTGGCCAAGAGCCAGTTCCTGACCAACGTCTCGCACGAGCTGCGCACGCCGCTCACCGCCATCGTCACCTACGGCGAGATCCTGCGGGACGGGCTGCTGGGCGAGATCAGCCAGCGCCAGCGCGAGGCCATCGAGTCCATGATCGGCTCGTGCCGGCAGCTCCTGGGCATGATCGAGGAGATCCTGACCTACGCGCGCACCAACGCCAGCGCCATCGACATCACCCCGCTGGAGTTCCCGCTGGGCGACGTGGTGGACTCCGTGCGCGAGATGAACGAGTCGCTGCTCAAGCGCAAGCACCTGTCGTTCACCGCGGAGTACGAGGGCGGGCTGCCGGCGGCGTGGGCGGACCGCGACAAGGTGGCGCACGTGCTGGGCAACCTGATCGGCAACGCCATCAAGTTCACCCCCGAGGGCGGCTGGGTGCGGGTGGAGGCGCGGCGGGCGCCGGGGCAGGCCGGGTGGCTGCAGGTGGAGGTGGCGGACAACGGCATCGGCATCGACCCGCAGCACCACGAGCTGATCTTCCGCGAGTTCGCGCAGGTGGACGCCAGCCGCTCGCGCATCCACCACGGCACGGGGCTGGGCCTCTCCATCGCCCGGCGCTTCGTGGAGCTGCACGGCGGCCGCATCTGGGTGGAGAGCGAGCTGGGCCAGGGCAGCCGCTTCTTCTTCACCATCCCGTCCGTGGAGGCGGCCGCTTCGGCGGAGCCGCGGTGAGCGCGGGCCACACGCTGCTGCTGGTGGAGGACAGCGAGTTCATCCGCGACGCCTTCACCATCCTGCTGGAAGACGCGGGATACGCGGTGCTGGGCGCCCCCACCGGCACGGAGGCGCTGGCGCTGGCCGCGGAGCGCCGGCCGCACCTGGTGCTGCTGGACATGGGGCTGCCCGACATGGGCGGCCTGGACGTGGTGCGCCGCCTCAAGGCCGACCCCCACACCGCGCCCATCCCCGTGGTGGCCGTCACCGGCCGCGACGAGGACGCGGAGCGCAACGCCTGCATGGCCAGCGGCTGCGCGGCGTACCTCATCAAGCCCATCGACACGCAGCGGCTCGTCCGCGACATCCCCGGGTACATCGCCCTGGCGCCGTAGTCCCCTCCTCCCTGCTGGTCTCACGCGGAGCCGCGGAGGACGCGGAGCGCCGCGCGCATCATCTTCCTCCCATTCCCCTCCCGCTCCGGAGAAAGATCCCCATGGAGCAACGAACTTCGTCCGTCGCCGCGGAAAGCCTGCCGCCCGGCACCGTGCCCGCCGTCGTCCGCGACGCGCCCGTGGTGGCGGCCCCGTCGCGCGGGCGCATCGACTCGGTGGACCTGCTGCGCGGGCTGGTGATGGTGTTCATGCTGCTGGACCACACCCGCGACTTCGTCCACGCCGGCGCCGTCCGCTTCGACCCCACGGACCTGTCGCAGACCAGCCCGGAGCTGTTCCTGACCCGCTGGATCACCCACTTCTGCGCGCCGGTGTTCGTGTTCCTGGCGGGCACCAGCGTCTACCTGCAGCTCCTGCGCGGCAAAACGAAGGCGGAGGTGAGCCGGCTGCTGTGGACGCGCGGGCTGTGGCTGATCGTGCTGGAGTTCACGCTGGTGCGCGCGGGCGTGGTCTTCAACCTGGACTACGGCGCCATCGTGGCGCTGCCGCAGGTGATCTGGGTGATCGGAGTGTCGATGATCGTGCTGGCCGCGCTGGTGCACCTGCCGCTGCGCGCGGTGGCGGCGTTCGGCATCGGGATGATCGCACTGCACAACCTGCTGGATCCCATCCGCGTCCCCTTCTGGCGGGGCCCGGGCACGCCGCCCCCCGACTGGGGCGACGCGCTGTGGATGCTGCTGCACCAGTCCGGCCCGCTGCCGCTGCAGTCGGACGGCTCGCCGCTGGTGATCGTGCTGTACCCGCTGGTGCCGTGGATCGGCGTGCTGGCCGCCGGCTACGCCTTCGGCTCGCTGTACGCGCTGGAGGGCGAGCGGCGCCGCCGGCTGCTGGTGCGGCTGGGGTTGGGGATGCTCGCCGCCTTCCTGGTGATCCGCGGCTTCAACCTGTACGGCAACCCGGGCGACTGGTCGCCGCAGCGGAACGCGGTCTATTCGGTGCTCTCGTTCCTGAACACCAACAAGTACCCGCCGTCGCTGCTGTTCCTGCTGATGACGCTGGGGCCGGCCATGCTGGCGCTGGCGTGGTTCGAGCGCGCGCGCTCCAACGCGGCCAGCCGCGCGCTGGTCACGCTGGGCCGCGTACCCATGTTCTACTACCTGCTGCAGTGGCCGGTGGCGCACCTGGTGGGCATCGGGCTCAGCCTGGCCTTCGCCAAGCCGGTGGTGACCTTCGCGCTGGGAGGCCCCGTCCCGCCCGACTATGGCTTCGGGCTGGGGATGGTGTACGTGGCCTGGATCATCGGCCTGATCGTCCTGTACCCGCTCTGCGCCTGGTACGCGGGTGTCAAGCGGCGCCGCAAGGACTGGTGGCTGAGCTATATGTAGGGCGACAGCGGTAGCAAGCAGCCGGACTCGCGAGATCGGCGGGGTGCCTCACGTGGGCGGAGGCCCCCTCCCCGCTCGTTCCTCGCTGCCCCTCCCCCAACTTCGGGGAGGGGCTTTTTCGTCGTGGTTGTAGTTCTCCGCGTCCTCCGCGGCTCCGCGTGAGACCGCCGTTCACATGCCGGAGGGGAAGGTCTCGGGGGGCTCGTGGAGGGGGTGCTCCTCCATGTGCAGGGGCTGCAGGGCGCGGGTGCGGTCGATGTGCAGCATGACGTCATACCGGCCGGGCAGGATGGTGGGGACGTAGTTGCCGAAGCGCTCGCGGCCGGGGTGGTACACGACGCCGATGGCGCGGTGGCCGCGCTCCTCCATGGCCTCGTCCACGTCGTCCAGGCGGTCCAGCAGCAGCAGGCGGTCCTCGGCGCCGGCGGCGTGGAAGACGGCCTCCCAGGTTCCGTCGCGCGCGGGGGGCACGGGCATGCGCTGCATGGGCGCGCCCCACTCCGACCCCGCGATCACCGAGCCCTGGTACGACGAGAAGCCGACGATGACGACGTTGTCGTCGCCCCACTCCTCGCGCGCGAGCTGGCCCACGTTGACCATGCGGGCGCGCACCATGTCCGTGAAGCGCGCGTCGCCCACGTGCGTGTTGTGCTCCCAGACGATGGCCTTCGACTGCGGCCCGTGGTGCTTGAGCAGGCGGTCCAGCGTCTCCACCATGTGCGTGTCGCGGATGTTCCACGAGGCGGAGCCGCCGCGCACCATGGTCCGGTAGTACAGCTCCGCGTTCTGCGCCACCAGCGCGTTCTGCTCGGCGTTGAAGAAGGCCTCGCGTCCCTCCTCGCGGTACTGCGCGGCGTTGCGGCGCAGGTCGATGAGCGTGTGCACCACCTCGTCCTCGCAGGTGGTGGGGACGATGGCGGTGGCCATGGCGTAGTCCTGCACGTCCTCCTGGTAGGGGTCGAAGCAGGCGTAGGCGCCGCGCGCGCGCTTGGCCGCCTCGGGGTCGATGCGGTCCAGGTAGCCGATCACGGACTGCATGGAATCCCACAGCGAGTACACGTCCAGGCCGTAGAAGCCGGCCATGCGCTCGTCGAGCAGGCCGTCGTTGCGGGCGCGCAGCCACTCCACCAGGTCCTGCACCTCGCGGTTGGCCCACATCCAGGTGGGCCAGCGGTCGAAGGCGTGCAGCACGTCCGCGGCGGAGGCGGTCTCCGCGTCCCAGCCCTTGACCCAGCGGTTGATGCGGTAGCAGTCGGGCCAGTCGCCCTCGACGGCGATGAAGTCGAAGCCCTTCTCGGCGATGAGGCGGCGGCTGATGCGGTCGCGCCAGGTGTAGTATTCCGACGTGCCGTGCGACGCCTCGCCCAGCAGGACGACGCGCGCCTCGCCGATGCGCTCCATCAGCGGGTCCAGGTCCGCGTCCGTGCGCAGCGGCAGCGATTCGCGCCGCACCGCCTCGATCAGCCGCTCCTCAGCCATCCGTCGCCTCCTGAAAGACAGCCGCACCTTGTTCTCGCTCGCTTGGCCGGCACACGCGCGCGGGCAGGCGCCCCCACCCGCTCGCTTAGGCTCGCACCCTCCCCCAAGTCTGGGGGAGGGTTGGTGGGCCTTCGCGCCGAGCCCAGCTCCCCGTCGGTTCTGGTCTCCCCCTCTCCCGCGCCGCGT
>DASTLD010000522.1:0-10152 GCA_035715345.1 Longimicrobium sp. | reverse complement strand
GGGTGGCCATGTCCGCGGTGCTGCTGCTGGGCACGCTGACGCTGGCGGGGCGCTCCACCTCGCGCTTCCGCGCCATCCCCCGCTTTGCCCAGTACTTCAATGAGGAAGGCGCGCTGGCGGCGGACCTGGTGCGCGAGCGGCAGGTGGTGCGCAGCCGCGGCGCCGGCGCGTACCGGCTGCACTACCCCAGCACGCCGGTGCCGGCGCTGAACGTGGCGCTCACCGTGCCGGAGGCCACGGTGCGGCTCATGTTCTCGCCCTACCCGTGGGAGCTGGCGCAGGGCGCCTCGTCGCGCGACCTGTTCAAGGCGGTGGACCTGCTGATGCAGCTCGCGATGGTGGCCCTGGCGCTGGCCGCGCTGCTGCGCCGGGCCACGCGCGGCCGCCTGCGCACGCTGGCCGTGCTGTTCGTGGTGCTGGCTGCCGGCTTCGGCCTGGCCGCCGCCAACGACGGCATCGCCCTGCGGCACCGCAGCAAGCTGTTCTGGATCGTCTGCGTGGCCGCCGGCGTGGACCTGACCTGGCGCGCCGCCCGCCGCGACGCGCGCCTGCAGGCCGCGCCCGTGCGGGTGCCGCTGCGCTACCCGCTGCCCGGCCCGCCCGTGCCGCCGGGGACCGCGCGGTGAACGTCCTGGACCCCCGCTTCGGCGGCGTGCTGCGCGAGCGGCTGGCGGTCCTGGACCCGCCGCTCTCCATTGCCCGCACCTGGCGCCACAGCCGCAACACCGTGCTCTACGAGCTGGTGGACGCGGGCGGCGGACGGCACATCGCCAAGGCCTACCGCAGCAAGCCGGCGGAGTACCTGGCCGCGGAGTACCGCGTGCTGCGCGAGCTGGCGCAGGCGTGGGGGGATGACGGCGACGTGTCCGCGGTGGCGCCCACCTGGATCGACGAGGAGCTGGGCGTGCTGGCGACGCGCCTGGCGCCCGGCGCCTCGCTGCAGCGCCTGCTCGTGGAGCGCAACCGCCGCGATGCGCGCGGGGCCCACGCCGCGGAGCTGCGGGAGATGGTGCGCGCCGCCGCCGCCGCCCTGCACCGCTTCCACGCGCTCTACCACGCGGGGGACGCGGACGGCGCGCCGGCGTCGCTGCGCTACATCGACTTCAACCCCGTGAACCTGCTCTACCGGCGGGAGGGGGACGCGTGGCGGGTCACGCTGCTGGACGTGCCGGAGGTCCGCGAGACGGCGGACGTGCGCCTGGACGTGGGCACCTTCTGCTTCGAGCTGGCGCGCATCGGCCTGCACCCGGCGCACATCCGCTCGTACGACCACCGCGCCGTGCCCGCGCTCAAGGAGGCGTTCCTGCAGGCCTACTTCGGCCACTGGGGCCGCGCGCCGGGCGCGGAGGACCGCGCGGCCGTGCGCGCGGCGGAGCTGGCGCGGGGCGCGGCGGTGCGCGGGTGGTACCGCCGCTTCTGGGCGTACCGCTCCAACCCGGCGGTGGAGGCGGCCAAGGCCGCCTGGTTCCTGCCCCTGCTGCGGGCCTACTTTGCGCGGCTGCCCGCGGCGCCGGCCTACCCGGCGCGCGCGGCCGCGTCCTGACGGATGACGAATCCCACTGACGGTACGGAGCTGGAGATGACAGCAGGTACGCCCCGCGTGCTGCAGTGCATCACGCGGATGATCGTGGGCGGCGCGCAGGAGACGGTGCTGCTGGCCGCCGACCACCTGAACGCCACCGGGCGCTTCCGGGTGGAGATCGCCACCGGCCCGGACACGGGCTCCGAGGGCGACCTCAAGCCCGAGGTGCTGCGGCGCGACATTCCCCTCGTCGTGGTGCCGGAGCTGGCCAACCCCATGCTGCCGCACCGCGACCTGCGCGCCGTCTGGCGGCTGTACCGGCTGATGCGCGAGCGCCGCTACGACGTGGTGCACACCAACAGCACCAAGGCCGGCCTGGTCGGCCGCCTGGCCGCGCGGATGGCGCGCGTGCCGGTCGTCGTGCACACCGTGCACGGCTGGGGCATGCACGAAGGCCAGCGCGCCTTCCTCAAGCGCGCCCTGGTGGCGTGCGAGCGGATGGCGGCGAAGGCCACGGAGCGCATCGTCACCGTGACGCCGGTGGACATCGGCGCGGGGATGGAGCGCCGCGTGGGCACGCGCGAGCAGTATGTCACCATCCGCAGCGGCATCGAGCTGGACCGCTTCGGGCGACCGGGCATCGACCGCGACGCGGTGCGGGCGGAGCTGGGCATCCCCGCGGACGCGGTGGTGGTGGGCACGGTGGGCCGCCTGTCGCCGCAGAAGGCGCCGCTGGACCTGGTGAACGCCGCGCGCCGCGTGCTGGACGAGTTCCCGGACACCCGCTTCGTGCTGGTGGGCGATGGGCCCCTGCGCCCGGACGTCGAGAGCCGCATCGCGGAGCTGGGGATGGCGCACGCCTTTACCCTCACCGGCCTGCGCCGCGACGTGCCGGAGCTGATGTCCGCCTTCGACGTGTTCGTGATCTGCTCGCTGTGGGAGGGGCTGCCGCGCGTGCTGCCGCAGGCCATGGCCACGGGGCTGCCCATCGCCGCCAGCGCGGTGGACGGCAACGCCGAGGCGGTGGTGCACGGCCAGAACGGCCTGCTGACCCCGCCCGGCGACGTGCCGGCGCTGGCGGAGACCCTGCTGCGGCTGGTGCGCGACCCCGGGCTGCGGCGCACGCTGGGCGACAACGGGCGGCGGATGGCGCCGGAGTACGGGGCCGCCAAGATGGCCGACGACCTGGCCGCGCTGTACGACGAGCTGCTGGCCGGCAACGGCCGCGGCAACGGCCGGGGGGCGGGGCGATGAGCGCGCGGCGGATCCTGGTGACGGGCGGCGCCGGCTTCATCGGCTCGCACGTGGCGCGCGCCTACCTGGAGCGCGGCTGGGCCGTGACGGTGCTGGACTCGCTGGTGCACGGCAGGCGCGAGAACCTGCCGGAGGGCGTGGAGTTCGTGCACGCGGACGTGCGCGACGAGGCGGCCGCGCGGCTGGTCCTGGACGGCGGCTTCGACGTGGTCAGCCACCACGCGGCGCAGATGGACGTGCGCGTGTCCGTGCAGGATCCCCGCTTCGACGCGGCGGTCAACGTGGACGGGCTGCTGAACCTGCTGGAGGCCTCGCGGCAGGCCGGCGTCGGACGCTTCGTCTACGTCTCCTCCGGCGGCGTGGTGTACGGCACGCCGGAGACGCGGCCCACGCCGGAGACGGCGCCCAAGCTGCCGGAGAGCCCGTACGGCGTCAGCAAGCTGGCCGGCGAGCAGTACCTGTTCTACTACCACCGCGTGCACGGCATGGAGTACGTGGCCCTGCGCTACGCCAACGTCTACGGCCCGCGGCAGGACCCGCACGGCGAGGCCGGCGTGGTGGCCATCTTCTCCACGCGCCTGCTGGAGGGCCGCCCGCTCACCGTCTTCGGCGACGGCGCACAGACCCGCGACTACGTGTACGTGGGCGACGTGGTGGCCGCCAACCTGGCCGCCGGGGAAGCGGAGCTGCCCCCGGCGCGCACGCTGGACGACCGCGCCTTCAACGTGGGGACGGGGACGGAGACCAGCGTCGCCGAGCTGGCGCACGCGCTGTCGCGGGTGGCCGGGGTGGAGCCGCGGGTGGAGCACGGCCCCGCGCGCGCCGGCGAGCTGCGGCACTCGTCGCTGGACACGTCGCGGCTGCGCGCGCTGGGGTGGGCGCCGCGCACGGGGCTGGACGAGGGGCTGCGCGCCACCTACGCCTGGATTGCCGCGGACGCGGGCCGCGCGGGGTGATTCCGGAGGTTGTCGCGCGGGCCGGGGGCGGCTAGCTTGGCCGCCCTTCCGGCCCGCTTCCTTTTCCCCGGCAGACAGGACCGCCCGATGTCCGAAGGCACGCCCGGCATTCCGCTCACCACGCCGCGCATCATCCCCAAGCCCTGGGGCCGCGAGGTGTGGTACGCGCACGAGGAGCGCTACGCGGGCAAGATCCTGGAGGTCACCCGCGGGCACGCGCTCTCGCTGCAGAAGCACGAGCGCAAGCAGGAGACGATGTACCTGCAGTCCGGCCGGCTGCTGTACCACTTCAACGGCCGCGACTTCGAGATGGAGCCCGGCCAGTGCATCACCGTGCGCCCCGGCGACGTGCACCGCATCGAGGCGCTGGAGGACTCGGTGATCCTGGAGGTCAGCACGCCGGAGCTGGACGACGTGATCCGCCTGGAGGACCGGTACGGGCGCAGCGGGACGTCACAGCCCTAACGGGGAACTGCAGGTTACAGGGGACAGGGTACAGGGTACAGCCTGCAACGGCGGAACTGCAGGTTACAGGGGACAGGTTACAGGTTACAGCCTGCAACTGCTGGGATGGGCGGGCGCCCTCGCGCGGCCGACGAAGCCCGCGCGGCGCGACGCGGGCGCCCCCGCGCAGGACCCGCTGGCTGTAACCTGTAACCTGTAACCTGTAACCTGTAACCTATAACCTGTAACCTATAACCTGTAACCTATAACCTGTAACCTCTCCCGTCCCGTTGCCGCCCGCGCACGGCGGGTCTATCTTCACCGGCTTTCTCGCGCAGCACCAGCCAGGGGAATGCGGATGGCCGCGGACGCGGCGGTGGAACAGCTCATCGCGCGCGGCAGGGAGGCGCTGGCGCGCAACCAGTACCTGGCCGCGCTGGAGGACCTGACGGCGGTGCTGGAGCGCCGTCCCACCTTCGCGGACGTGCACAACCTGGCCGGCGTCTGCCTGTCCATGCTGGGCCGCCCCGAGGAGGCGCTGGCGCACTTCACGCGCGCCACCGAGCTCAACGACGGGTACGTGGAGGCGCTGCTCAACCGCGCCATCACCCTCAACGACCTGGGCCGCCTGGACGAGGCGCGCGAGTCGTTCGCGCGCGCCGCGGAGGCGGACGAGGAGAAGGGCGGCGGGCGCTTCACCTCCGCCGCGGCCGCCCGCCTGGCCAACCTGCACTTCGCGCTGGGCGAGGCGTACGAGGGGGCCGGCGCGGCCGAGCTGGCGGTGGAGCAGTACCGCCGCGCCGTGGAGCTGCGCCCCCAGTTCCTGGACATCCGCTCGCGCCTGGGCCGCACGCTCGTCGATCTCGGCCGCGCGCCCGAGGCCGTGGCGGAGCTGCAGGCCGTGCTGGACCACAACCCCGGCTTCGTGCAGGCCCGGGCGCACCTGGGCCTGGCCCTGTTCCGCACCGGCGATCTGGACGGCGCCGAGCGCGAGTGGCGCCGCTGCCTGGCCCAGCAGCCGGGCAGCGCGCAGGTGGGCGCGTACCTGGGCATGCTGGAGCGGCAGCGCGCGGAAGGCGCGTCCGCCTGACCCTGGATTTCCGTCTGAACCTGCGGCGCGTCCGCGGGTACACGCACCGCATGACCGACCCGACACCCATCCGCAGGGCCGCGCTCGCCCTCCTGGCCGCCGCTGCCCTGCAGGGCTGCGCCGTCTTCCGCGCGCCGCCCCAGCTCACGCCCGAGACCGCGTACACCCGGGGCATGGAGGCCGCGCAGGGCGGCCGCTGGCGCCGCGCCGCCGACCTCCTGGGCCAGTTCACCCAGGCCGCCAGCCCCGGCGACCCGCGCCTGCGCGACGCGCTGATGACGCTGGGCCGCGCGCACCTGGAGACCCGCGACTACATCACCGCCGGCGCGGACTACCTGCGCGTGGTGACGGAGTACCCCACGGACCCGGCCGCCATCCAGGCGCGCTTCGGCATCTGCGACGCGTACCACCGCCTGTCGCCCCGGCCGCAGCTGGACCAGGAGTACACGCTCACCGGCATTGCCTACTGCGACTCGTACGCGCAGCTCTACCCCGCCACGCCCGAGGCGGAGAACGCGCGCGTCTGGGTGGTGGAGATGCGGGAGAAGCTGGCGGTCAAGGCGCTGCTGAACGGCAGCTTCTACATGCGCCGCGCGCTCTACGACGCCGCGGTGGTGTACTTCAACGAGGTGCTGCAGGACTACCCGCAGAGCGCCAGCGTGCCCGGCGCGCTGCTGGGGCTGGTGCAGGCCTACGGGCGCATGGGCTACCGCGAGGAGGAGCAGGCCGCGCGCGAGCGGCTGCTGCGCGAGTTTCCCCAGAGCGAGCAGGCCCGGTCGCTGGCCCCGGCGGCGGACACCTCGCGCGCCTGAGCGCGGCGGGCGGCGCCGTGCGGCTGGGCGTCTACGGCGGCACCTTCGACCCGCCGCACCTGGGCCACCTGGTGGCCGCCTCCGACGCCTGCGACGCGCTGCGGCTGGACCGGCTGCTCTGGGTGCCCAGCGCGGTGCACCCCTTCAAGGCCGGCCGCGTGCGCACCCCGCCGGAGCTGCGGCTGGAGATGGTGCGCGCCGCCATCGCCGGCGACCCGCGCTTCGCGGCCGACGACCTGGAGCTGCGGCGCGCGGGGCCGTCGTACACGGTGGACACGCTCCGCGCGCTGCGCGACCGGCACCCGGACGCGGAGCTGTTCTTCCTGACCGGCGCCGACAACCTGGCCGAGCTGCCCGCCTGGCGAGAGCCGGACGAGGTGGTTCGGCTGGCACGCTTGGTGGTGGTCACGCGCGAGGGGGGCCGGCTGCCCCCGGACGCGGAGGTCCCGGCCCGGGAGGTGCGGGTCACGCGGGTGGACGTCTCGTCCACCGAGGTCCGCCGCCGCGCCGCGGCCGGCGAGACGATACGATATCTGGTTCCCGAGCCCGTGCGCGCGCTGATCGAGCGCCACGGGCTGTACCGGGAGCCTTCCCATGGATCGTGAAGGCACAGGCATGCTCAAGTCCCTCGTCCGCTCCGTGTTCGGCACGCGCCACCAGCGCGAGCTGAAGCGGCTGCAGCCCATCGTCGACGAGATCAACGCCGAGTTCGCGCGTCTCAAGGACCTGCCCGACGCGGAGCTCCAGGCGCAGACCGGGAAGTTCCGCGCCCACATCCGCGAGGCGCTGTCCGGCCCCGAGGCGGAGCTGGCGGAGCTGCGCGCCCAGCGCCGCGCCAGCGAGAGCGCCGCCGAGCGCGAGGCGCTGTCGCAGCAGATCATGGCCGCGGAGAAGGGCATCAACTCCGTCCTGGAAGGCGTGCTGGACGAGCTGCTGCCGGAGGCGTTCGCCACCGTCAAGGCCGCCTGCCACCGCCTGGTGGGCACGGAGGTGCAGGTCACCGGGCACCCGCTGACGTGGGACATGGTGCCCTACGACGTGCAGCTCATCGGCGGCGTGACCCTGCACCAGGGCAAGGTGGCGGAGATGGCCACCGGCGAGGGCAAGACCCTCGTGGCCACGCTGCCGCTGTACCTGAACGCGCTGGCCGGCCGCGGCGCGCACCTGGTGACCGTCAACTCGTACCTGGCCCAGCGCGACAGCGAGTGGATGGGCCACGTGTACCGCTGGCTGGGGCTGACCGTGGGGTGCATCGACCTGCACGAGCCCAACACGCCCGCGCGCCGCGCCGCCTACGGGGCCGACATCACCTACGGCACCAACAACGAGTTCGGCTTCGACTACCTGCGCGACAACATGGTGCACGAGCTGGGGCAGCGCGTGCAGCGCGGGCACCACTACGCCATCGTCGACGAGGTGGACTCCGTCCTGATCGACGAGGCGCGCACCCCGCTCATCATCTCCGGCCCGGTGGGCACGGAGGGCAACGCCGCGTACGGGCGCTACAACTCGGTCGTGGCGGACCTGTACCGCCGCCAGACGCGCATCGTCAACGAGCTGGTGGCGGGTGCGGAGAAGGACCTGGAGGGCGGCGACACCTACTCGGCCGGCGAGAAGCTGTTCCTGGCGCGCCGCGGCACGCCGCGCAACAAGCGGCTGCTCAAGCTGCTCTCCGACGATCCCGGGCTGCAGAAGGTGATCGGCAAGGTGGAGCGCGACTACATGATGGAGAAGCGCGTCCACGAGCTGGAGGAGAACCTGCTCTTCTCCATGGACGAGAAGGGGCACAACGTCCACCTGACGGACCAGGGGTTGGACGTGCTGGCCCCCGGCGAGCACGACGCCTTCGTGGTGCCCGACATCTCCGAGGCCGTGCACCGGGTGGAGGAGGACGACGGCCTGTCGCTGGACGAGAAGCGCGACCGCAAGGAGGCGCTGGAGCGCGAGTACGCGGAGAAGAGCGAGAAGATCCACATCATCCACCAGCTCCTCAAGGCGTACACGCTCTTCAACCGCGACGAGCAGTACGTGATCCAGGACGGCGAGGTGATGATCGTCGACGAGTTCACCGGCCGCATGATGCCCGGCCGGCGCTGGTCCGACGGGCTGCACCAGGCCGTGGAGGCCAAGGAGGGGGTGACGGTGCGCGCGGAGACGCAGACGCTGGCCACCATCACCATCCAGAACTACTTCCGCATGTACGACAAGCTCGGCGGCATGACCGGCACCGCCGAGACGGAGGAGGGCGAGTTCCACCAGATCTACGGCCTGGACGTGATGGTGATCCCCACCAACCGTCCCGTCACGCGCCAGGACCGCCACGACCTGGTCTACAAGACCAAGCGCGAGAAGTACAACGCCATCATCCAGGAGATCCGGCGCCTGCACGCCATGGAGCTGCCCGTGCTGGTGGGCACCGTGAGCGTGGACGTGTCGGAGACGCTGTCGCGCATGCTCAAGCGCGCCGGCGTGCCGCACGAGGTGCTGAACGCCAAGTACCACCAGCGCGAGGCGGAGATCGTCTCCGGCGCGGGCCGGCCCGGCGCGGTGACCATCGCCACGAACATGGCCGGGCGCGGCACGGACATCAAGCTGGGCGCCGGCGTCACCGAGCCGCGCACCATCGCCTGGCTCAAGGCGCGGAACATCGACCTGGCCACGCTGCCGGCCAGCCCGGACCCCGCCGTGGTGGTGGACCTGGCCGTCCAGCCGGACGAGTACGAGGTGGAGACGGGCGGCCTGCACATCATCGGCAGCGAGCGGCACGAGTCGCGGCGCATCGACCGCCAGCTCCGCGGCCGCGCCGGCCGCCAGGGCGACCCGGGCGCCTCGCAGTTCTTCCTGTCGCTGGAGGACGACCTGATGCGGCTGTTCGGGTCGGACCGCATCGCCAGCATCATGGACCGCCTGGGTGCCGAGGAGGGCGAGGTCATCACCCACCCGTGGATCACCAGCTCCATCGGCGGGGCGCAGAAGCGGGTGGAGCTGCAGAACTTCGAGGCGCGCAAGCGGCTGCTGGACTACGACGACGTCATGAACCAGCAGCGGGAGGTCATCTACGACATGCGCACCTTCGCGCTCGAGGGCGGCGAGGAGCTCAAGGGCGAGGTGTGGGAGATGATCGAGAAGGCCGTCCCCGTCGTGCTGGACGAGTACGCCCCCGGGGGGGGCTCGCCGGAGGACTGGGACCTGGCCGGGCTGCGCCAGCGGCTGATGCTGGACTACTTCGTCAACGCGGACCGCTTCCCCGCCCACCCCGGCGCCAGCGGCGGCAACTTCTCCAGCCGCGGCGAGCTGGAGGAGTACGTGGTGGACCGCGCGCGCGACCAGTACCACGAGAAGCTGGACCGCTTCGGCGAGGCCGGCGACACGGTGCTGCGCTACATCGTGCTGTCCACCATCGACGAGAAGTGGAAGGACCACCTCTACGACCTGGACCACCTCAAGGCGTCGATCGGCTTCCGCGGCTGGGGGCAGAAGGACCCCCTGCTGGAGTACAAGAAGGAAGCCTACGACATGTTCGAGGACCTGATGGCGGACCTGTACGCCGCCGCCACCCGGTTCGTCTTCCGCGCCACGCTGGCGCCGGCCATGGAGGCGCCGCCGCCGCCGGTGCTCGGCACGCCCAACCGCCCGCCGGACGCCGAGGCCGGCGCCGGGCCCGAGGCCGGTGCGCAGCGCGGTCCGGCGGGCCGCCGCGCGCCGTCGCTCGGGGTGAACCCCCACGCCGCGCTGCCTTCCCGCGACCGGCTGCGCACCAACCGCGAGGAGCCGGGCGCGCCCACGCCGGCCGCGGCGGGGCCGGTGGTGGGACGCAACGATCCCTGCCCGTGCGGCAGCGGCAAGAAGTACAAGCAGTGCCACGGGCGGACGGCGTAACTGCAGGGGACAGGGGACAGGTTACAGGTTACAGCCTGCGAAAGAGATGAGGGGTCGCGGGGCGCTTCCGGGATGGGCCGGAGGCGCCCCGCGGTCGTTTGCGTGGGTGCATGGGTCGGCGAGAGGGGGAGCGGGCGGGGGGTTGAAGATTTACGGTTTTTGTTCGATATTGATGGAGTGGACGCGGGGGGGAAA
>DASTLD010000521.1:0-14110 GCA_035715345.1 Longimicrobium sp. | reverse complement strand
GGGCTCCGGGGCCACGAACACCGGCACCTCGTCGTACGGCTCCGGCACCGGCACCGGCACCACCTGGCCGGAGGGGTCGGGCGAGACGCGCCCGGTGGACCCGCCGAGCGAGGAGGGCGGCGGCTCGCGCCAGGGCGAGGGCGGCGGCTTCCGCTCCCCGAACGACCCGCCCGGGTTCTGAGCGGATCGAGCCTTGACGGACTAAGACCGTCGCAAAACGCGGAGGACGCGGCAGAACGCACGCCGCGCCTCCGCGTTCTTTGCGCCCGGAACCTGACGGCGTGGGCGCACCAGATGCTCCAAGTGTGCACGGAAGCGCACGTTCCGCCACATTTGACGGGAACCGGGAGGTTTGTGTATACTATGTGCTTCATAAACCGGTAGCTGTTTCCGCCACACCCTTCCGCGCCGCCCCTCCCCGGTGGCGCGGCCGCGCCCGCGCCGTGCAGGCGCGCCGCCGTTCCCGGCCGTTCACCCGCTCTCCCGCTTCCATGCCGATGCCGCTCTTCCGCGGACGCTCCGCGCGCCCGCGAACGCCCCAAGGACCCACGGCCGCCCCGGATGCGCCTACTCTGGCACCTTTCGGGAGAACGCTGGCCGTAATTACGTGCATGCTGCTGGCCGGCTGCGGCCGTGCCGGCGGCGACGTCGTGATCGGGACGGCGGGCCCCTTCGACGAGGGCTACGCCAAGCTGGTCCGCAACGCCATCAAGCTGGCCGTGGACGAGATCAACCAGGAAGGCGACCTGCGCGGCGTGACGCTCAGCGTGCTGGACCGCAACGACGGCGGCGACGGCGTCAAGGCGGCGGCCATCGCCGAGGAGTTCCGCGCGGACGACCGCGTGGTGGCGGTGGTGGGGCACGCCAACTCCGGCGCCATGGTGGGCGCGGCGCGCGTGTACGACCGCGGCCTGGCGGCGGTCATCCCCAGCGCCACCTCGCCGGAGCTGACCGGCGTGTCGCCCTGGGTGTTCCGCGTGACCACCAACGACTCCGTGAACGGCGCCAACCTGGCCCGCTTCGCGGCGGGGCTCCGCCCGCAGCGGGTGGCGGTGCTGTACGAGAACAACGTCTACGGGCGCGGCCTGGCGGAGGCCTTCCGCGCCAACTTCCCCGGCACCCTGGTGGGGGTGGACCCCATCGCCGGCGACGGGGCGATGGTGGAGCCGTTCATCTCCTACTACGCCCGCGTGGCGCCGGACCTGGTGTTCGTGGCCGGCACGGAGATCAGCGGCCGCGCGCTGCTGCGCGAGGCCATGCGGCAGGGCTTTACCACCCGCTGGCTGGCCGGCGACGGCTGGAGCGGCGTGACCACGGACACCGCGGCCTCGGAAGGCGTCTACGTGGCCGTGCCCTTCTCCATCCGCGACACGCGCGAGAAGGCGGTGCGCTTCGTGGAGGCCTTCCGCGCCCGGTACGGCGAGGAGCCGGACGCCAACGCGGCGATGGCATACGACGCCACCCGCATGATCGCGCAGGCCATCCGCGAGGTGGGCACCGACCGCCGCAGGATCCGCGACTGGCTGGAGGGCATGCAGGGCAAGCGCTCCTTCGACGGCGTCACCGGCGCCATCCGCTTTCGCGCGGACCACGACCCCGACCGCAGCGCGTTCGTGATGACGCAGGCGCGCGGCGGCACCCTGCTGCCCCTGGAGACCCGATGATCCGCCTGACGACCTCCGGCATCCGCAGCCGCCTGCTCGTCGGGTTCGGCGGGCTGCTGGTGCTGCTGCTGGGCGCCGGCGCCGTGGGCTGGTGGAGCACCACCTCCCTGTCCGGCGCCATCCGCCAGTCCATGCGCGGCGCGGAGCAGGACGCCCGCCTGTCCGCCACGCTGGCCAGCGACGTGGCCCGCGAGATCGCCGTGGCCGCGCGCTACATCGAGAGCGGCGCCGGCGGCCAGGCCGCGGCCGCCGCGTTCGACTCGCTGCGCTGGGAGACGCACCGCACGCAGCGCCTGCTGCGCCGCCGCGACGGGCAGTCGCAGGACGAGCTGGAGCTGGTGGTGGGCATCGACCAGCAGCTCTCCGACGCCGAGGTGCGCTACGTGGTGGCGCGCCGCCTGGCGGAGCTGGGGCGGGGCGACGAGGCCCGCGCGCAGACGGACACCGCGCGCGCCATCGAGGCCGCCATGCTGGGCGACCTGCGCAAGCTGGCGGACGTCAAGGCGCGCCGCGTGGCCGCCGCCGAGCGAGACTTGGAGCAGGACGCCAACCGCTGGCGCTACGTGCTGGGCCTGCTGGTGCTGGCCGCCGCGGCCATCGGCATCGTCGCGGTGGTGGCGGTGTGGCGCAACGTGACCGGGCCGCTGGACCTGCTGGCCGCGCACGCCGGCCGCCTGAGCGAGGGAGACCTGACCGCGCGCACGGACGGCCGCCTGCCCGGCGAGCTGCAGATCCTGGCCACGGCCATGAACCGCACCAGCGAGTCGCTGTCCCGCATCGGCGCGGGCGCGGTGACGGCGGCGGACGGCATCACCGAGTCCGCCGCGGACCTGTCCGCCATCTCCGCCCAGCTGGCCGCGGCGGTGCAGGACGTGACCCGGTCCATGGAGCAGGTGTCCGACGGGGCCACGGGGCAGGTGGAGCAGCTCCGCCGCGTGGACGCCGCGCTGCAGCGCATGACGGAGCGCGCGGACCAGGTGGTGTCGCAGGTGCGGCAGGTGGCGGGGCTGGCCGCCGACATCGAGCGCGAGGCCCGCGAGCGCCGCGCGGAGACGGACGCCGCCTCCGCCACGCTGCTGCAGGTCAAGTCCACCGTGGAGGCCGCCGCGGACGAGACGCGCCACCTCAACGCGGCGGTGGCGGACATCAGCACCTTCGTCCGCACCGTCAACGAGATCGCGGAGCAGACCAACCTGCTGGGCCTGAACGCCGCCATCGAGGCGGCGCGCGCCGGCGAGGAGGGCCGCGGCTTCGCGGTGGTGGCCGACGAGGTGCGCAAGCTGGCCACGCAGGCGCGCGAGGGGGCGGAGAGCGTGGCCGGCCTGACGCGCACCATCACCGAGCGCGTGGACCGCACCGCCAGCGCGATGGCGTCCGGCGCGCGGCACGTGGCGGAGATCGAGCGCGTGGCGCACGCCGTGGGCGACGCGCTGGCCACCATCGTGGACGCCGCGGAGCGCACCCGCGAGGCGGCGGACAGCGTGACCGGGCTGGCGGAGGGCAACGCCGGCGCCGCGGTGGACGCCGCGCGCGACATCGCCGCCGTGGCGGCGACGGCGGTGGACCACGCGGAGGCGGCGGAGGGCGTGCGCGCCGCCACCACGCAGCAGGAGAGCGCCTGTCGCATGGTGGGCGAGGCCACGGAGCGCCTGACCGGCAGCGCCGGCCAGCTCCGCGCCCTGGTGGGCGGCCTGCGGGTGCACGACGAGCCCGCCTCACCCGCGCCCGCCCCGCCCGTGCAGCCCGCGCCCCCGCGCGACGACGACCGTCCACGGGTGCAGGTGGGCCGCATCGTCACGCCGGAAGTGCTGGAGGCAGCGGGCGAGGACGGCGACGCCAGGCCCCGCAGGCGCATCCGCCGCCTGACCCCCGCGTGACGCAAGATCGCCCGGCCGGAGCATCGGCCGGGCGATCTCGCTAGGGCAGGGTGGTGTCCGGCTCCGCCCCTCGCGCGGCGTCCGCGGGGGGCGGCACGCCGCGGCGCAGCACGAGCACGGCCAGCAGCCCCAGGATGGCCGTCAGCACGGGCGTCAGCCCGGCGAGCGTCTTGCCCGCCCACAGCAGGCGGAACCCGCCGAGGAGGGTCACCAGGGTGACGAGGGTGCCGCAGAGCAGGCCCCACTCCGACAGCCGCACCAGCCGCCGCTCCAGCGCGCGCCGGTGCTCTCCCTCCGCCTCGGCGGACGTGATCAGGCGCCCGGCCATGCCCGGCAGCAGGCGCTCGTACTCCGCCAGTGAGATCGGCGACGGCAGGGGGCCGATGAAGGTCTCGCGGCGGATCAGCGTGGTGCCGGGGAAGAGGTCGGACTGAACCACTTCCAACTCATCACCATGCTCGATGACCTCGCCGCGGCGGGAAGGGTATGGGGCGGGAACGAGAACGGGAGCGAGCTCGGTTGCTCGCTCCCGCTTGCGTCCGCCGTTCTTGCCCATGGGTCAGGAGGATGGGTGCTCCTGGCGGGGCAGCTCGCGCTGCAGGGCACGCTCCCAGTCGCGGCGCAGGGCGGCGGCGTCGGCGGCCGGGCCGCAGGCAAAGCGGCCGCGGTTGTGCGCCATGACCCCGCCGAAGTCCAGCACGTGCGCCAGGCCATGGAAGATGGCCGCCGCCGCGCGCGCCCGCGGCACTCCGTTCCTGCGCTGTATCTGCGCCTCCATTGCCGGTCAGCGGAAAAACGCCCCCGATTGTACGCTTTTCCGTCCATTGTGTCAAGTGTGCCGCGCCGGCTCCCTCGGGGATCGCGTTGCTCTTTTCCGGCGGCGCGGGTATCATCGCCGGGGCCGGGCCCGTCCGTGAAACAAGTGATCCCCCCGCGCCGTTGACACGCGGGCGCCCCGGTTCCGGCGCCCGCAGCACACCTCCTTCCCCGCGACGCATGCCACTGATCTCCGCGCGCGACCTGACGCACGTCTACCCCGGCGGCGTGAGGGCGCTCGAAGGGCTCACGCTGGACGTGGAGCCCGGCATCATCGGATTCGTCGGCGCCAACGGCGCCGGCAAGAGCACGTTCATGAAGGTCCTGCTGGGCCTGCTCAAGCCCACCTCGGGCAAGGTGGAGGTGTTCGGGCTGGACACCGCCACGCGCGGCATTGAGATCCGCCAGCGCGTGGGTTACATGCCCGAGCACGACTGCCTGCCGCCGGACATGACCGCCACGGACTTCGTGTCGCACATGGGCCGCATGAGCGGGCTGCCGAAGGCGGCGGCGCGCGAGCGCACGGCGGAGATGCTGCGCCACGTGGGGCTGTACGAGGAGCGCTACCGCGTGATCGGCGGCTACTCCACGGGCATGAAGCAGCGCGTCAAGCTGGCGCAGGCGCTGGTGCACGACCCGCGGCTGCTGCTGCTGGACGAGCCCACCAACGGCCTGGACCCGGCCGGCCGCGAGGAGATGCTGGAGCTGGTGCGGCGCACCGGCCAGGAGTTCGGCATCGCGGTCCTGGTGTCCAGCCACCTGCTGGGCGAGATCGAGCGGGTGTGCAGCTACCTGATCGCCATCGACGGCGGGCGGCTGACCAACGCGGCGCCGCTGGGCGACTTTACCGGCGTGCAGCTCATCCTGGCGGTGGAGGTGGAGGAGGGGGCGGAGGCGCTGATGGGCCGGCTGGCCGCGGCGGGGTTCGACGCCCGCGCGGAGGGCGACGCGGTGCTGCTGCCGCTGCCGGACGACCGCCCCTACGACGCGGTGCGTGACGCCGCGGCGGAGCTGGGGCTGATGCTGGTGCGCATGGAGCAGCGCCGCGACACGCTCCAGGACCTGTTCCGCGCGCCCGCGGGCGCGTCCGCCGGAAAGGAGGCGGGGCATGCCGCACGCGCTTGAGCCGGCCGCCGGCGCCATCTACGACATCGGCTACCGCACCTACGAGGGCCTGCGCGAGGGCCGCGGCTACGCCTTCCGCACGCTCTACTTCCACTCGCTGCGCGCCGCGTTCGGGCTGAACCGCGGCGGGCGCGCGCTGTGGGTGCCGTGGGTGCTCTTCGCGTTCGCGTGCTTTCCCGCGGCGGTGCAGGTGGCGGCCAGCGCGCTGAGCGCGGGCATGGCCAACCTGATCAGCTACCACGACTACTTCGACGCCGTGCGCTGGACGGTGGCGCTGTTCTGCGCCGCGCAGGCGCCGGAGCTGGTGAGCCGCGACCAGCAGCACCGCACGCTGCCGCTCTACTTCTCGCGCCCGCTGCGGACGGGCGACTACGCCTTCGCCAAGCTGCTGGCCATGTGGACGGCGGTGGTCATCCTGGTGCTGACCCCGCTGCTGATCCTGCTGGTGGGGCGCCTGTCCATGCAGATGGACTTCGGCGCGGCGCTGCGGTCGGAGTCGCAGTTCTTCGTCCCCATCCTGGTCACTCCCGTGCTGGCGGCGGTCACCATCGGCACCATCGCGCTCGCCCTCTCGTCGCTGTTCGCGCGGCGGGGCATCGCGACGGCGGTGGCGTTCGGCGCGTTCTTCATGACCGCGCCCATCGCCGAGATCCTGAACGAGACGCTGGAGGGCGACCCCAAGCGCTACGCCGCGCTGGTCAACCCCGTCAACGTGGTGCAGGGCGCCAGCCTGGCGGTGTTCGACAAGAAGCCGGGCCGCGGCGACATCCTGGACGTCGGCCTGGGGCCGGAGGTGTTCTTCGGCGCCGTGGCCGCGCTGGCCGTCGCCTTCACGCTGCTGCTGGTGGTCCGCTACCGGAGGATCCGCACATGAGCGCGCAGCTCGCCGAGGCCGCCGTGCCCGCGTCTCCCGGGCCCGCCGCCGCGAACGCCGCGCTGGAGCTGCGCGGCGCCAGCAAGTGGTACGGCAACGTGGTGGCGGTCAACGACATCACTTTCTCGCTCGGCGCGGGCATCACCGGGCTGCTGGGGCCCAACGGCGCCGGCAAGAGCACGCTGCTGCACATGATCGCGGGGTTCCTGGAGCCCTCGTCCGGCGAGGTGCGGGTGGACGGGCGGCCGGCGTGGAAGAACCCCGACGCGTACCGCAGCGTGGGCCTGGTGCCGGAGCGCGAGGCCGTCTACCCCTTCCTGACCGGGTACCAGTTCGCGCTGATGAACGCGCGGCTGCACGGGCTGCCGGACGCCGAGGCCGCGGCGGAGGCGGCCATCGACCGGGTGGACCTGCGCGCGGCCATGCACCGCAGGATCGGGGGATACTCCAAGGGGATGCGGCAGCGCGCCAAGGTGGCCGGCGCGCTGGTGCACGACCCCCGCATCCTGCTGCTGGACGAGCCGTTCAACGGCATGGACCCCGGGCAGCGGATGCACATGATGGAGCTCATGCGCGAGATGGCGGCGCAGGGGCGCACGGTGCTGATCTCGTCGCACATCCTGGAGGAGCTGCACCACCTGGCCAACAACGTCCTGGTGGTGGTGGCGGGGCGCCTGGCGGCTTCCGGCCACTTCCGCGAGATCCGCCGGCTGATGACGGACCGGCCACACACCTTTACCCTCCGCTCCAGCGACGACCGGCGGCTGGCGTCGGCGCTGCTGCGCGAGGCGTCCGTGCAGGGGGTGGAACTGGGCAGCGCCACGCTCAGCGTGCGCGCGGCGGACCGCGGCGGCTTTGCGCTGGCGCTGCCGCGCGTGGCCCGCGACGAGGGCGTGACCCTGCTGGAGCTGCGGCCCACGGACGAGTCGCTGGAGAGCGTGTTCTCATACCTGGTGAAACGATGAGCCTCACGGTGGAACGCACGCTGGCGGGCCTGGCGCTGCGCCAGCTGGTCTCGCGCAAGCGGGTGCTGGCGCTGGTGGCGGTGGCCGCGCTGCCGGTGCTGCTGGCGCTGCCGCTGCGCGGCGGCATGGAGGGGCGCAGCCCGGAAGAGGCGCTGGCGGAGCTGTACGTCAGCTTCGTGGTGGCGGTCATCCTGCCCATCGTGGCTCTGGTCATCGGCAACAGCGTGTTCGGGGCGGAGGTGGACGACGGCACCATCCTGTACGTGCTGGGCAAGCCCGTGCCGCGCTGGCGCATCGTGCTGGTGCGCATCCTGACCGCGGCGGCGGCGGTGGCGGCGGTCCTGGTGCCCGCCACGCTGCTCTCCGCGGTGGCCGTGTTCGGGGGACTGGACCCGGCGCGGCTGGCGGTGTCCTTCGCCATCGCCTCGGTGGTGGGCGGGCTGCTCTACAGCGCCATCTTCGTGGCGCTGAGCCTGAGCACCCGGCGCGCGCTGGTGGTGGGGCTGCTGTACGTGATCGTGTGGGAGGGGCTGCTGTCGTCGCTGTTCGCGGGCACGCGCGCGCTGAGCGTCCGCCAGTACGTGATCGCCATCGCGGACGCGCTCTCGGACGCGGGCGGCGGGGCCTTCTTCGCGGAGCTGGAGCGCGGGACGGCGTTCGTCATGGCCGTGGTGGTCGGCGTGGCCACGACGCTCTTCGCCATCCGCCGCCTGCAGCGCTTCGAGATCGGAGAGGCCCTGTAGCCGGACGCCGCGCCATCCGGGAAAGAAACCGCCGGGCGGATGCCATCATCCACCCGGCGGTTTTTTCATCCTCCTGCTCCAGTAGCCCGGGCGGCGGTGGTCATGCGCCACCGCCACGACGAGCGCCGTCTCGCCTTCCAGGCTGTAGACCAGGCTGAACGGGAAGCGCTTGAGCACCACGCGGCGGGTGCCGTGCAGGTACGGGCTCCCGTGCGCGGGAAACACCGCGATACGATGCGCCGCGGCTTCCACCTCCGCGAGGAAGTCGTGTCCCAGGCCGGGCCTCCCCTTCTCGTACCGTTCCATCGCGCGGAGGAACTCCGCTCGTGCGGCGGGAAGGAACGGGACGTCCGTCACTGGAGCCGGGCGCGCGCCTCCGCGAACACCTCCACCGCGGGGACGGCCTGGACCGCGCCGGAGCGGAACTCGCCGAGCCGCCGGGCAATCTCCGCCTCCCACGCCGCCTCCACCTCGGCCAGATCCTCTTCGGGCTCGTCGTCCAGGCTGGCGATGAGGGAGTGCGCGAGGTCCGCGCGCTCCTCGGACGAACGCCCGAGGACCTCGGCTTTCAGGTGCTCGAAGGGCCGCGTCATGTGATCTGCTCCGGGTGGAAGTGCTGCCCCCAATCTAATGCGAAGCGGGCTGCCATGCCTGGCCGTGTTCTGGCGCGCGGGATGAGCCACCTTCGGGATGGTATTCCGCGTGCCCGCGTGGCCGCCGATCCTGCCAGGGGGCGGGATGGGAGCCGATGGAGCATCCCGGGGCTTCGCGTGTTACATTGCGGCTCGATTTTCCGGAATCCCGCACCCAGAGCCCCAGGATGCGCTTCGCCGTCCAGCACACCGCCCGCGCGCTCGCGCTGCTGACCCTGCTGCCCGCCGCGCTGGCGGGGCAGGCGCGCGTGGAGTACGAGATCGCCTTTCCCAACCGCGCGCACCACGAGGCGGAGGTCACCGCCACCTTCCACGGCGTGCCCGCCGGGCGGCCGCTGCAGGTGCGCATGAGCCGCTCGTCGCCGGGGCGGTACGCGCTGCACGAGTTCGCCAAGAACGTCTACAACGTGCGCGTCACCGACGGCGCGGGGCGGGCGCTGGCGGCCACGCGCGCGGACCCGCACCAGTGGGACGTGGCCGGCCACGACGGCACCGTCCGCTTCGCGTACACGCTGTTCGGCGACCGCGCCGACGGCACCTACACGGGCATCGACAACACGCACGCGCACCTGAACATGCCGGCCACCTTCGCGTACGCGCGCGGGCTGGAGGCGGCGCCGGTGCGCGTCCGCTTCGCGCGGCCGGACGGCTGGCGCGTGGCCACGCAGCTCGCGCCCACGGCGGATTCCGGCGTGTTCACCGCGCCCAACCTGCAGTACTTCATGGACTCGCCCACGGAGGTGAGCGCGTTCACGGTGCGCGAGTGGCCGGTGAGCGGGCCCGGCGGGCGGACGTACACCATCCGCCTGGCCCTGCACCACGCGGGGACGGAAGCGGAGGCGGACGCGTACGCGGACAAGGCGCGGCGCGTGGTGGCGGAGCAGATCGCCATGTGGGGAGAGCCGGCGCACTACGACTTCGGCACCTACACCTTCCTGGCGGACTACCTGCCCTGGGTCAACGGCGACGGCATGGAGCACCGCAACTCCACCATCCTCACCGCCTCGCAGTCGCTGGCGGAGGCGGAGATCGGGCTGCTGGGCACGCTGTCGCACGAGTACTTCCACTCGTGGAACGTGGAGCGGCTGCGGCCGCGCTCGCTGGAGCCGTTCCGCTTCGACGAGGCCAACATGTCCGGCGAGCTGTGGTTCGCCGAGGGCTTTACCAGCTACTACGACGACCTGTTCATCCGCCGCGCCGGCATCACCGGCGACGACGACTACGCGGCGGGGCTGGGCGGCATGGTCAACTCCGTGGTCAACTCGCCCGGCCGCCGCTTCTTCTCGCCGGTGGAGATGAGCATGCAGGCGCCGTTCGTGGACGCGGCCGCCAGCATCGACCCCAACAACCGCGGCAACACCTTCCTCTCGTACTACACGTGGGGCTCCGGTGTGGGGCTGGGGCTGGACCTGACGCTGCGCAGCCGCTTCCCCAACGTCACGCTGGACGACTTCATGCGGGCCATGTGGCGCGAGTACGGCCGTGCGCAGTCCGCCGACCTGGCGCCGGAGCGCCTGTACACGGTGGCGGACCTGCGCCGCGTGCTGGGCCGGGTGACGGGCGACGCGGCCTTCGCGGACGACTTCTTCCGCCGCTACGTGGAGGGGCGCGAGGTGGTGGACTACGCCGCCCTGCTCGCGCGGGCCGGGTTCCTGCTGCGGAAGGCGCAGGCCGGGCAGCCGTGGCTGGGCGCCGGCATCGAGGACGGCCCCGGCGGCGCGCGCATCGCCAACTACCCGCTGGCGACGGGCTCCGTGTACGGCGCCGGGCTGGACCGCGGCGACGTCATCGTCTCCGTGGACGGGCAGGCCACGCCGACGGCGGAGGCGCTGGGGCAGGCCATCCGCCAGAAGCGGCCCGGCGACGTGGTGCAGGTGGAGGCGCTGGTGCGCGGCGGGCGCGCGCGGGTGGCCATGACGCTGGTGGAGCACCCGGCGCTGGAGGTGGTGACGTACGAGAAGGCGGGGATGCAGCTCACGCCCGCCATGCGCGAGTTCCGCGCGGCGTGGCTCGGCTCGAAAGCGGCCCGATGAGGAGGATGCGAGCCATGATGCGAATCGCGGGGGTGGCCGCGCTGGTGATGGCGCTGCGCGCGTGCGATTCCGCCGAACCCAAGGACCCGGAGGACGATGTGGCTCCCGCGCCGGTGGAGGCGGTCGAGCAGGTGCGGACGTATCCCCACGACCCGCAGGCGTTCACGCAGGGGCTGCTGTGGCGCAACGGCGAGCTCCTGGAGAGCACCGGGCGGTACGGCGAGTCGTCGCTGCGGCGCGTGGAGCTGGAGACCGGGCGGGTCATCCAGAAGGTGGACCTGCCGCGGCAGTACTTCGCCGAGGGCATGGCCCTGCTGCGCGACAGCATCTACCAGCTCACCTGGCGCGAGGGCGTCGCGTTCGTGTACGACGTGGCCACGCTGCGCCAGACGGGGCAGCGCGCCTACACCGGCGAGGGGTGGGGCCTGACCACGGACGGCACCTCGCTGATCGTGAGCGACGGCTCGCACACGCTGACCTTCGTGGACCCGGCGACGTTCGCCATGCAGCGCGCCATCAACGTGCTGGACGGCGGCGAGCCGGTGTACGACCTGAACGAGCTGGAGTTCGTGCGCGGCGAGATCTGGGCGAACGTGTGGCACCGCTCCGACATCGTCCGCATCGACCCGCAGACGGGCACGGTCAAGGGCCGCATCGACCTGAGCGCCATCCTGCCGCCCGAGGTCAGGGGCAACCTGGAGGCGGTGCCCAACGGGATTGCCTTCGACGAGGCGGGCGGGCGGCTGTTCGTGACGGGCAAGCTGTGGCCGCGCCTGTACGAGGTGCGGGTGCGCTCGCTCAACCTGGGCGGCGGGCAGGCGGGGGGATGAAACCGCGGCCGCGCGCGGCGCGTACGCCGGTGCCGCTGGACACCTCTTTCAGGACCGAGTGACTGCCATGGGCTTCCTGCTTCGCACCGTGTTCGTCGGCATCTTCGTGAAGACGCTGGGCCGGTTCTTCCCCATCATGCTGCGCGCGCTGCGGCTCCTGCGCCGGTAGCGCGCGGGCCCCACGCGGAGCCGCGGAGGGCGCGGAGAACCGCTGCTCCGCGGCGCATCGCCAATCTTCTCCCCTTCCCCGGATGGAAGCTGGAACCCTGCGCTGTCCCGGCTGCGGCGCGGCCGCGCGTACGGACGAGCCCGCCTGCGCCCACTGCGGCGCGCGGCTGGCCACCGTCGCGTGCCCGTCGTGCTTCGGGATGATCTTCGCGGGGACGCGGCACTGCCCGCACTGCGGCGCCCGCGCGGAGCGGAGCGAAGTGCCGGATGCCGCGCCGCTGGACTGCCCGCGCTGCCGCGCGCCGCTGGCCGCGGTGCAGGTGGGGACGGCGGCGCTGGGGGAGTGCGACCGCTGCGGCGGCGTGTGGCTGGCCGCGGCGGACTTCCAGCGCATGGCGGCGAACCGCGAGCAGCAGACGGCGGTGCTCGGCTTCCGCGCCCCGCCGGCCACGCCCACGCCGCTGGAGGCGCAGGTCCGCTACGGTCCCTGCCCGGTCTGCGGGCAGATGATGAACCGCGTCAACTTCGCGAAGATCTCCGGCATCGTGATCGACCAGTGCCGCGACCACGGCGCGTGGTTCGACCGCGACGAGCTGCGGCGCATCGTGGAGTTCATCCGCGCGGGAGGGCTGGACCGCGCCCGCGAGCGCGAACGGCTGTGGCTGGAGGAGGCGCGCCGCGCGGCGGAGCAGGCGCAGCGCGCGGCGATGTCCGGCGCGGAGCCGTTCGGCCGGACGCGCGTGTACCGGCGGGAATACGTGGGCGGGGCGGGCCCGGGCGGCTCGCTGTGGGACGACATCGCGAAACTGCTATGGCCGAAGTGACCTCTCCCGTGCTCCACACGCCGCGGCTGGTGCTGCGCGAGTTCACCCCCGACGACGCGCCGGCGGTGCAGGCGTACGCGTCCGACTTCGAGGTGGCGTCCACCACGCTGGCCATGCCGCATCCCTACCCGGAGGGCGGCGGCGCGGCGTGGATCGAGGCGCATGACGAGGCGCGCGAGTCCGGCACGCTGCCGCTGGCCATCACCCGCCGCAAGGACGGCGTGGTGATGGGCGCCATCGAGCTGCGCGTGGTGGCGGAGCACCGGCGCGGCGAGCTGGGATACACCCTCGCGCGCTGGGAGTGGGGAAAGGGATACGCCACGGAGGCCGCGCGGGCGCTGGCGCGCTGGGGCTTCCGCGAGCTGGACCTGCACCGCATCCACGCGGACTGCATGGCGCGCAACCCGGCGTCCGGCGCGGTGCTGCGCAAGCTGGGGATGCGGCTGGAGGGCACGCAGCGCCGCCACGTGCTGCGCTGGGGCGCGTACGAGGACATCGAGCGCTACGGCATGCTCCGCGACGAGTTCGTGGACGACGAGGCATCGCCCGGCGCCTGACGAACGGTTGGCCGAGCGACGAGGCAGGCCCCCACGCAAGGGCCGCCCGGCGATTGAAGAAATCGCGGCAACGAAAACGTGAAGTCGGCCTTCGCCGACTGAACGGGCGAGTGCCGCGTGAGGAGCACGGAGCCGCGCATTTCCATGGTAGAGACGCCCCGCCGGGGCGTCTCTACGGGGGCGGCCATGCCACGGCAGGCGGCAGCGCGCACCGGCGTACTCCCTCTCCCACGGCAGTTGGTGGGAGAGGGACAGCGTGCGCGGCAGGACGCGACGACAGTCGCGCGCCTGACGTGCACGCAGGGTGAGGCCCGCCGGACCTTCCCGCGCGCTGCGGGGTTCCTCACGCGCCGCGCCTCCCGCGGCGTGACCCATCTTCCCGGACACGTACTCCATCCCTCCATGACCTCCCGACCGTTTCCCCAGCTCTTCGCGGGCATGGTGGCGCTCGCCCTGGGCCTCGTCGTCGGCTCCGCGCTGACCGCGGGCGCCGTCAAGAACATCCGCCGCGGCGCGGACGCCATCGAGGTCACCGGCAGCGCCCGGCGCCCCATCCGCTCGGACTTCGTGGTGTGGCGCCTGTCCGCCACCACGCAGGGCGGCTCGCTGGCGGACGCCAACGCGGAGCTGACGCAGCACTCGCAGCGCATCCGCGCCTTCCTGCGCGCCAGTGGCGTGGCGGACTCCACGCTGACCATCACCCCCGTGCAGACGGAGCCGGTGTACCGCATGCTGGAGAGCGGGTCCATCACCGGCGACCTGATGGGGCACCGCCTGACGCAGCGCTTCGAGGTGCGCTCCAGCGACGTGGCGGGCATCACCGCCCTCTCGCAGCGCGCGGGCGACCTGATCAACCAGGGCGTGCCGCTGGTCTCCGGCGCGCCGGAATACCTGTACACCAGGCTGGCGGAGGTGCGGACGGCCATGCTGGCGGAGGCCACGGAAGATGCGAAGCGCCGCGCGGACGCTATCGCCCGGAGC
>DASTLD010000520.1:0-9942 GCA_035715345.1 Longimicrobium sp. | reverse complement strand
ACTGATCGGGACGGATGCGCTCGCGTCGCACGGATCGCCGCATTCCCATCGTAGAGACGCCCCGCCGGGGCGTCTCTACGGGGCCTGACTGCTCACGGCAGGCGGCAACGCGCGGCCACCCTTCGCCCTCTCCCGCGCAGTTTGCGGGAGAGGGACAGCGTGCGCGGCAGGACGCGACGACAGTCGCGCGCCTGACGTGCACGCAGGGTGAGGGCCCACGGGGCGGCGACACCCCTGCAAAAGGCCCCCGCTCCTCGCGGGGGCCTTCTTCGTTCAGGCGATGGACCGGCCTGCCGTGCTTTGCGCGCGAGCGCGCCTCAGCCGCAGCGGTGGACCTCCGCCTGCTCCACGAACCGCACCTCGCGCGCCACCGGCACGCGCAGGATGTCGATCGGCTGGGTGATGACGGCCAGCGTGGGGCACTCCCTCGCCGGCGACACGCTCTTCACCACCACGTTGTAGCCCGACCCGGTGGACGCGACGCTCTCCACGCTCACCCGGTAGCCGCCGGACGGCCGCGTGCCCATCGCCGCGACGATCAGCATCTCGCTGTGGAAGTCGACCGCGGGTACGGGGCCGAAGGAGTTCGGGTGGCTCAGCTCCGCCCAGAACGCCTCCAGCTCCGCTCGCGTGCGGATCACCAGCCGCCGCTCCGTCGCGATGCCGGAGTGGTGGCTGGGCATCCCCTCCAGGCGCGTCGGCACCAGGATCTCACCGGAGCCGCTGTCGAGCAGCGGCCCGGAGCCGGCGGCGCCGCCGCCGCAGGCAGCCAGCAGGAGCAGGGCGATGGGAAGGAGCTTCGCTCGCATCGTTTTCGGAATCGTCGGGTTGGATGGATCGTGCCGGACCGCAGAGATACGCGCGAGCCGCCGTGATCGTGACGGTTACGGCTTCTCCACGATCCCGGGAGATGTCAGCCCCGGCAGTCGTAGGTGACCGTACGCTCCTCGAAGCTCACGCCCTGGGCGATGGGGACGACGATGGCGTCCACCGGGCTGGTGATCACGCCGAGCGCCGGGCACTGCGGCCCCGGCAGCGAGCTCCGCACCAGCACGTGGTGGCGGGAGCCCCGCGTCACCATAGCGTCGAAGGTGATGCGGTAGCCGCCGGACCCGCGCGGGCCCATGGTGGCGGCGATGACCATCTCCCGTTCGAAATCGACTTCCGGCACGGGCCCGAACGAGTTGGGCTGGCCGAGCTCGGCCCAGAACGCCTCCAGCACGTCGCGGCTGCGGATCACCAGCCGCCGCGCGCGGGTGCTGCCGGAAAGCTGCGCCGGCATCCCCTCCACGTGCGACAGCGGCACGAGCTCGTCCGGGCTGGTCTCGAACGTGGGGACGTGCCCGGAATCGCCCACGTTGCAGGCGGCCAGCAGCAGCAGGGAGGCGGACAGGGTCTTTGCTCGCATGGGCGTTCCTCCGGTGGATGGTCTCAGCGGCACTGGAATATGCCAGCCGGCAGGGCGATGGAGAGGAGCCTGGCGCGCATGCGTCCGTTCGCGGGGGATGGGCCGGCTGAGGAAACCGCGGAAAGGACGCCCGAGCCCGCGCGGATGTGACAGCCCGGCATCGCCCGCTACAGGTCCGCCTCCGCCGCCACCAGGTCCTGCAGCGTCTCGCGGCGGCGGACGAGCGCCGCTTCTGCCCCGTCCACCATCACCTCCGCGGGGCGCGGGCGCTGGTTGTACTGGCTGGACATGGAGAAGCCGTAGGCGCCGACGGTCATGATGGCCAGCATCTCCCCCGGCCTGGGCAGCTCCAGCTCGCGG
Organism: Longimicrobium sp.; assembly: GCA_035715345.1. Lineage (GTDB taxonomy): Bacteria > Gemmatimonadota > Gemmatimonadetes > Longimicrobiales > Longimicrobiaceae > Longimicrobium. The sequence continues at coordinate 8,174 of DASTLD010000520.1, read as the reverse complement.
TCCAGCGCCAGGAAGTCGCCCGTCTCGCAGATGGGGCCCACCACGTCCGCGCGCACCGCCTCCCTGCCCCGCTCCTGCACCGGCTGCACCGCGTGCCACCCGGAGTAGTGGCTGGGGCGCAGCAGGTCGTTCATCCCCGCGTCGGTGATCACGAAGCGCTTGCCGCCCCCCTCCTTCACGTACAGCACGCGGGTCACCAGGATGCCGGCCTCGCCCACGATGTAGCGGCCGGGCTCCATCACCAGCCTGAGCCCCGTCTCCGCCACGGCGGGGGCGATGCGCGCCGCCAGCTCCGCCGCGGCCAGGGGCGCCTCGCCCCCGTAGGAGATGCCCAGCCCGCCGCCCAGGTCCAGGAACTCCAGCTCCATCTCCTCGCGCCTGAGGTCGTGCGCCAGCTCCAGCACGTAGTCCAGCGCGCGCAGGAACGGCTCCAGCTCCAGGATCTGCGAGCCGATGTGCACGTCGATGCCGCGCACGCGGATGCCCGGCATGCGCGCCGCGATGCCGTACAGCGTGCGCGCCCGCGCCGCCGCGATGCCGAACTTGGTGGCGGCGTGGCCGGTGCGCGTATAGGCGTGCGGCGTGGGCGTGTCGATGTCGGGGTTCACGCGCAGGGCGATGGGCGCGCGCAGCCCCATGGCGCACGCCAGGTCGGAGAGGGCGCACAGCTCGCCCTCCGACTCGACGTTGAAGGCGTAGATGCCGGCGCTGAGCCCCGCCGCCAGCTCGTGCACCGTCTTGCCCACGCCGCTGAAGACGATGCGCTCCGCGGGGATGCCGGCCAGCAGCGCACGGTGCAGCTCTCCCGCGGAGACGATGTCCGCGCCGCCGCCCAGCTCCGCCAGCGTGCGCAGCACGCCCAGGTTGCCGTTGGCCTTGACCGAGTAGGCGATCAGGTGCGGCACCGGCGCCAGCGCGCGGTCCAGCTCGCGGTAGCGCTCGCGGATGGCGTTGCGGCTGTACACGTACAGCGGCGTGCCCCAGCGCGCCACCAGCTCCGGCACGGGCACCTCCTCGCAGCGCAGCACCCCGTCCACGCGCGGGAACGGGTCCAGCGCCGCCGTCGCCTCCTCCACCTGCATCGCCTCTCCCCGGATCACGGATGTGCGGACGGCCCGGCCGCGCGGGGCGGCCGGACCGTCGGTGCACGCGGCGCAGAAAGCGAGCCGCGCGCGCTCAGTACGCCCTGGCCCAGATCACCTCCGCCTGCGCCGCGCCGCCGCAGACGATGCACGCGGCGGGCGCGGGTTCGCTGCGGAACTCCGCGAAGGGCAGGCAGCGGAGCGTGGCCTTCGTCTCCTCCTTGACCCGCTCCTCGCACTCCGCGGAGCCGCACCACCCGGTGTAGACGAAGCCGCCGGGGCCGTCCAGGATCTCGCGGAGGCGGTCGTACGACTCCACCCCGCGGTGGCTGTTGGCGTCGCGGCGGGCGCGGGCGCGCTCCAGCAAAAAGGCCTGGTACTCCTCCAGCCGCCGCTCCATGCCCTCGAGCACCTCCGCCTCCGGCAGGAACTGCTTGCGCTGCTCGCCCTCGGGAATGCGGCGGGCCAGCACCACCTGCCCCTTCTCGATGTCCTTGGGCCCCACCTCCAGGCGGAAGGGCACGCCCTTGGTCTCCCACTCGTAGAACTTGGCGCCGGGGGTCAGGTTCTCGCGCGCGTCCACGTGCGTGCGCACGTTCGGCATCGCCGCCACGATCTGCCGCACCTTGGCCATCACCGTCTCGCGCTCCTCCTCCCTGCGGAAGATGGGAACGATGACCACCTGGATGGGCGCCACGCGGGGCGGCATCACCAGGCCCGCGTCGTCGCCGTGGGTCATCACCAGCCCGCCCACCATGCGCGTGGTCACGCCCCAGCTCGTGTTCCAGGCGTACTCCTCCGCGCCGGACTCGGCGGCGAACTTGAGGTCGAACTGCTTGGCGAAGTTCTGCCCCAGGTTGTGCGCGGTGCCGTTCTGCACCGCCTTGTTGTCCTGCATCATGGCCTCGCACGTGTAGGTGCGCAGCGCGCCGGCGAACTTCTCGCTCTCGCTCTTCTGCCCCACCACGACGGGCATGGCCAGCCACTCCTCCATGAACTCGCGGTACACGCCCAGCATGCGCAGCGCCTCCTCCTCCGCCTCGTCGTGGCTGGCGTGCGCGGTGTGGCCCTCCTGCCACAGGAACTCCGTCGTGCGCAGGAACAGGCGCGTGCGCATCTCCCAGCGCACCACGTTGGCCCACTGGTTGTACAGCAGCGGCAGGTCGCGGTAGCTCTGCACCCACTTGGAGAACATCTCGTAGATGATGGTCTCCGAGGTGGGGCGCACGATGAGCGGCTCCTCCAGCCTGCTGTCCGGGTCGGGGACGAGCTTGCCGTCGTCGGTGGCCTTGAGGCGCGTGTGGGTCACGATGGCGGCTTCCTTGGCGAAGCCCTCCACGTGCGCCGCCTCGCGCTCCAGGAAGCTCTGGGGGATGAAGAGCGGGAAGTACGCGTTCTGGTGGCCGGTCTCCTTGAAGCGCACGTCCAGCCGGTCGCGCATCAGCTCCCACAGCCGGTAGCCGTAGGGGCGGATGACCATGCACCCGCGCACGGGCGAGTAGTCCGCCAGCTCGGCCTTGAGCACCACCTCGTTGTACCAGGCGCTGAAGTCCTCCGCCTGGCTCGTCAGCTTCTTCTCGTTGGACATCTGGTCTCCGGATAGTCGAAAGGACCCGCCGCGGCGCGGCGGATCCGTGTGTTCGTTCGGTCCGTCCGCTGGTTCAGGCGAAGATCTCGCGCACCGGCAGCTTCCACCCCGGCACCACGTCCCCGCCGTCCAGCACGTCGTCCTCGGTCAGCACCTGCTTGTCGCGCCGCGAACGGTAGACCGTAACGCTGCGCGGCTCCGGGTCCACGAGCACCACCATGCGCGTGCCCGCGTCCAGGTAGTCGTAAACCTTCTCGATCACGTCGAACTCGCGGTCACTGGGCGAGAGGACCTCCACCGCCAGGTCGGGTGTGCCGGCATGGTATCCCTCTTCGGGCCCGTCGTCCGTATGTCCCGCGCGAACGAAGGAGACGTCAGGCGCGCGTACCGTGTCGGGGTCCCGCTCCAGGTGATAGCCGAACTCCACGAACGCCTCTCCGAGCCCGCGCGGGGAGACCCACGCGTGCAGCGACCGGTACAGCCTGCCCGAAATGCGCGCGTGCTGCTTGCCGACCGGGGGCATCTCGCGAAGCGCTCCCGCGACGAGCTCCCGGCGCACGCCGTCATCCGGCATCGCCAGCAGCTCATCCGCCGTGAAGGTATGAAGCCGTGTAGCCATACATCACCTCTGCGACCGCGAGACGACTCTCCTGCCGGTCTACCGTACGCCAGCACTCCGTGTGCCCGCGCCAGCGATGAACGCCGGCGCGGGCGTCACGGTCGGGCCAGGTCCGCGAGGGGGACGCGGCTCTCGGCGCCGGTCTCCATCTCCTTGACCACCGCCACGCCCTGGCCGACCTCGTCCGGGCCCAGAACCACGGTGCGGCGCGCGCCCAGGGCGGCGGCGTTCTTGAACTGCTTGCCCAGCCCCTGCTGCTTGAAGCCGTACTCCACGGACGCGCCTGCGTCGCGCAGGCGGTGGGCGAGCGCCAGCACGTCATCGCGCTGCTCGGGGGTGACGGCCACGAGGTAGTAGTCCAGCGCCTGCTTCGTGTCCGGCAGCAGCCCGCGGTCGGTCAGCAGCTCCCTGAGCACCACGTCGCCCATGCCGAAGCCGAGCGCGGGCAGGTCCACGCCGGCCACCTGCTTGAGCAGGTTGTCGTAGCGACCGCCGCCGCAGATGGCGCGCAGCTCCCCGCGCGCGTCGAACAGCTCGAACACGATGCCGGTGTAGTACGCCAGCCCGCGCACCACGGACAGGTCGAAGCGCACGTAACCGCCCAGCCCCATGGCCCGCAGGTGGCCGAACAGGCGGTCCATGCGCTCCACCTCCGGCGCCACGCCCTCGGTGGCGCCGTACGCCTGCCGCACCGCGTCGAAGTCGCGGTGGCGGAAGATGGCCAGCACGCGCTCGGCCACGTCGCCCGGCAGCTCCGCCTCGCCGGTCAGGCGCGCGGCGATGGCCTCCGGCGTCTCGCGCTCCAGCTTGTCGACGATGTTGTAGACCAGGACCAGCCGCTCCTCGGGCACGCCCGCGTGCACCAGCAGCGCGCGCAGCAGGCGGCGGTCGCTGACGCGCGCCACGAAGTCCGCCTCGGTCAGGCCAAAGGCGCGCAGCATGTCGATGGCGGCCGCGAGCAGCTCCGCGTCCGCGGCCACGTCGTCCTCGCCGATGATGTCCAGGTTGAGCTGGAAGTGCTCGCGCAGCCGCCCCCGCTGCGCCCGCTCGTAACGGAAGAGCTGCGGAATGGCGAACCACTTGATCGGCTTGCGCAGCCCGCCCGCGCGCGCGCCGGCCATGCGCGCCAGCGTGGGCGTCATCTCCGGACGCAGCGCCACCTCGCGGTCGCCCTTGTCCGTGAAGTTGTAGAGCTGCTGGACGATCTCCGGGCCGGACTTCTCGACGTACAGGTCGAGCGGCTCCAGCGGGGGCCCGTCGTACTCCTCGAAGCCGTAGCGGCGCGCGACGTCGCGCCACGTGGACATGATGTGCGCGCGGACCGCGAAGTCGTCGGGATAGAAATCCCGAAAGCCGGGGAGAGACGTGAAGCTTGCCATGCGCGGGAATGTACCCCGGATCGTCTCGCGGGCAAGCTCGCGCGGGCGATTTCGCCCGTTCCGCGCCACATCCGTCCACGCCGCGCACGTTCGCCGCCGCGAGGAAAAGTGTACAGCGAGCCGCTGGCGTGTTCGGAATTTGTTCGGTACGATGGGCGACATGCTGCCCGATCACCTTGAACCCCAGCTCCTGTCCGCCGCGAAGGCGCCGCCGGAAGGCGACGGGTGGCTGCACGAGGTCAAGTACGACGGCTACCGTCTGCTCTGCCGCATGGAGCACGGCCGCGCGCGGCTGTTCACCCGCCGCGGCAGCGACTGGACGGGCAAGCTGGCGAAAGTTGCCGCCGCCGTGGAGCGCCTGGGCACCGGCGACGCCTGGCTGGACGGCGAGCTGGTGGCGCTGCGCCCCGACGGCCGGCCCGACTTCGAGGCGCTGCACCGGGCAATGGCCGGCCGCGGCGGCGTGCGCCTGGCCTACCAGGTGTTCGACGTGCCGTACGCCGCCGGCCGTTCGCTGCTCGAGCACGGCGTGCTGGCCCGCAAGCGTGTCGCGGAGGAGCTGGTGCGGGGTCGGTGCGCGGAGGGCATCGTGCGCTACACGGACCACCTGGTGGGCAGCGGGCCGGAGCTACTGGCGCACGCGCGCGCGGCGGGGCTGGAGGGCATCGTCTGCAAGCGCGCCGGCAGCCGCTACCGCCCCGGCACCCGCTCCCGCGACTGGCTCAAGGTCAAGGCCTTCCACCGCTACGTCTTCCGCGTCGCGGGCTTCACGTCGGACGGTCTGCAGCTTGCCGACGAGGCGGGCGCGGTGGTGGGCAGCGTCTACGGCGGCCGCACGCGCACCGCCCCCGGCGACCACGTGGAGGTGAAGGCGCTGCGCTGGGAGCCCGGCCGCAAGCTCCGCCACGCGGTCCTCCTCCCGTAGTTCTCTGCGCCCTCCGCGTCTCTGCGCGAGGCCGCAATTCAGACGGCGGCGATGCCCAGCTCCCGCAGCGCGTCGCCGACGGTGTGCACGGAGCCGGTGACGAGCACGGTGCCGTACGGGGCGAGGGTCGTGGCGCGGGAAAGGGCGTCCGCGAGCGTGGGGATGACGCGGACGGGGATGGACGCGCCGAGTGATTCCGCGGCCGCCTCCGGGTCCCAGCGGCGTGAGGCGGGAGCGGAGGGGGCGATGGTCAGGATGGCCGCATCAGCGTGCTCCAGAAGCGGCGGCAGCATCTCGTCCCACGCCTTGTCGCCCAGGATGGCGGTGAGCAGGACGACGGGGTGCGGCAGGTCCAGCGTGCGCAGCGCGTCCACCAGGCTGCGGACGCCGGCGGGGTTGTGGGCGACGTCGAAGATCCACGTCAACCCATGCCGCCGCTCCACCTGAAGGCGGCCCGGCCAGCGCACCGCCGCGAATCCGCTCTCGATCGCGTCCCACGAAGGGCGCAGGTCGTCCGGCAGCAGGCCCAGCAGCTCGGCGGCCAGCGCGGCGTTGCGGGCCTGGTGCGCGCCGACCAGCGGAATGCGCAGCTCCCGGTTCCCCCAGCGCCGCGACTCCAGGCGGAAGCGCGTGCCCTCCAGCGACACCGCCACGGCCGCGGTCCGCGCGGCGTCGTCCAGCTCCACCAGCGGCGCGCCCACCTCCGCCGCGCGCGCGCGGAGGACAGCCAGCGGGCCGGGCGCCGTCTCCCCCACCAGCGCGGGGACGCCGGGCTTGAAGATGCCGGCCTTCTCGAAGGCGATCTGCTCCAGCGTATCGCCCAGGTAGTCGGTGTGGTCCAGCGCCACGTTGGTGACGGCCGTCACGAGCGGGGCGATGACGTTCGTGGAGTCCAGTCGCCCGCCCAGCCCCACCTCCACCACCGCCACGTCCACCCCCGCGTGCGCGAAGCAGAGGAACGCCAGCGCGGTGGTCGCCTCGAAGAAGGTGGCCCCGCCGGCCTCCACCGCCCCGCGCAGCCGGTCCTCCGCCGCGGCCAGCGCCTCGCGGGCGATGGGGACGCCCTCCACGCGGATGCGCTCCGTGAACGAGACCAGGTGCGGCGAGGTGTACAGGCCCACGCGCAGGCCGGGGTGGGCGGCGCGCAGGGCGGCGTCCGCCAGCGCGCTGACGGAGCCCTTGCCGTTGGTGCCGCCCACGTGCAGGGAACGGAATCGCCGGTGCGGGTCTCCCGCACCGGCGAGCAGCGACTGCGTGCGCTCCAGCCCCCAGCGGATGCCGCCGGACGCCCGGCGAAAGAGCCAGGCCCCGGGGTCGTCCGCCCTCACACCGTCTCCGCCGCGCGCGCCTCCTCGCTCACCGGCAGCCCCAGCATGTGCCGCAGCAGCGTGGAGACGTAGCCCTTCATGCGCCGCCGGTCCACGATCTCGTCCAGCATGCCGTGCTCCAGCAGGAACTCGCTGGTCTGGAACCCCTCCGGCAGCTCCTGCTTGATGGTCTGCTCGATCACGCGCGGCCCCGCGAAGCCGATCAGCGCCCCCGGCTCCGCCAGGTTGGCGTCGCCCAGCATGGCGTACGACGCGGTCACGCCGCCGGTGGTGGGATCGGTCAGGATGGAGATGTACGGCAGCCCCGCCTCGTGGAGCTGGGCCAGCACCGCGGAGGTCTTGGCCATCTGCATCAGCGAGAAGATGCCCTCCATCATCCGCGCCCCGCCGGACTGGCTGACGATGAGGTACGGCCGCTTTCCCTCCAGCGCCCGCATCCCCGCCCGCGCCAGCTTCTCGCCGACCACGGAGCCCATCGACCCGCCGATGAAGGAGAAGTCCATCACCCCCAGCACCACGGGGATGGAGTCCAGCTCGCCCTCGCCGGTGACCGCCGCCTCGCCGTGCGCGCTCTTGCGCTCCGCCGCGGCCAGGCGGTCGCGGTAGGGCTTGAGGTCCACGAAGCCCAGCGGGTCTCCGGAGCGCAGCTCGCGGTCCGTCTCGCGGAAGGTGCCCGCGTCCAGCAGCAGCCCCACGTAGCCGTCCGCCGACAGCCGCAGGTGGTGCCCGCACGCCGGGCATACGTTCCAGTTCTCGCGCAGCTTCTCGCGGTACAGGATCTCGCCGCAGTCCGGGCACTTTTCCCACAGCTCGCCGGGCAGGTCGCGGCGGTCCGTGGACTGGAGCTTCGTCTTGGGCTTGCGGAACCAGGCCATGGGCTGGAAACAGATGTAGCGGGGAGGGCGGACGGGGGCCGGTCAGCGGCCCTTTTCGGCGGCCACGCGCTGCACCACCGCCATCGCCAGCAGGTTGACCAGCAGGAAGCTGCCGCCGTAGCTGATGAAGGGGAGCGGGATGCCGGTCACGGGCATGACGCCCACCGTCATCCCCACGTTGATGAGCACGTGGGTGAACCAGCTGCCCAGGATGCCGATGGGCACCAGGCTGGCAAAGGGGTCGCGCGAGCGCTCCGCCACGCGGATCAGGCGCCAGAAGACGAAGCCGAAGGCCACCAGCACCGCCATGACCCCGATGAACCCCAGCTCCTCGCCGATCACGGAGAAGATGAAGTCCGTGTGCTGCTCCGGCAGGAA
>DASTLD010000519.1:0-12887 GCA_035715345.1 Longimicrobium sp. | reverse complement strand
GAATCCCTGGCCGGTGCCTCGTCCAGGTTGTTGTTGTTCAGCCGCAATGGCGGTAAGCCGGTTTGACTCGGCGGCCAGGTCATTCGCCGCGAGCGTGGAATGTGAATCGCCGACGCCCGGGAGCGTGATCCCGGGCGTCGGTAGATGTAGCGGCTGGCGGCGGATGGGTCACTCGCCTCGACGCTGGCCGGCTTCGATCAGATCGATCGACAGCACTCCGCGTGCCCCTACCTGCGAATCCGTGCGAACGTCTTCGCCTTGTCCATCACATCGACCACCTTGCGGTTGAAGGCGAGATCGCTGAGCTGCGGCGAACCGGTGATGAATCGCGAATACATGTCGAACAGGCACCGCGCAAGCATGTCGTCGGGCAGCTTCGCGACCCGGGTCTGCTCGGACGATCCATCGCTGTTGTGGCCGGCGTACTCCATGATCACGCTGGTATGGTCGTCTCCCGTGACCGGCAGGAACGCCTCGATGTGCTCCGTGTTCGAAAAGCGCAGCTTCAGCTCCCGCGTGCGTGTCAGCGCATCGAGATAGGAGACGAGGACCGCGATGCACTCGTCCAGCTCCAGGACGATGACGCCGAGCCCCATGTTCCGGACGACCTGGCACGGCTCGGTGTCCGTCTCCCGGTAGTGCATGTGCCGCACTTCGGCGCGAAGAACCCTGTACCGCGACGCCTCGGTCAGGTGCAGCGCCGTGGCGATCTGATGCGGCAGCTCGACGTCCATGACGGATTCCGGCTTCGAGCGCCCGGCCAGCGTCGGGGCCGTCCGCGGCTTCGACATCTCGAATTCCAGGTAGTGGGGCTGCCGCCCCACCTGTCGGATCTTGTCCTTGCAGCTGGCGACCGAGCGGCTGTACAGGTACGGATTGATCACGGCGATGCTGGCGCCCGTCCGATCGGCGATCCGCCGCATCTCGTCGACGTCGGCGGTGTTGGAAGCGCAGGGCTTCTCGACGATGATGCGCCGGAACCCGGCCTCGGTCGCGGCGCGCAGCGCCGATGCGTGATCGTCCGCGGGCGTGCAGATGTGCACGATCGTGTTGTCCGGATCGACGCCGGGCAGGTCCGCGAGCGAGGTCGCGCAGCTTACCCGTCCCGGGTCGTATCCATAGTCGTATTCGAGACGATGCAGCGCGCGCCTGATTCCCCCTTCCACGGTGTCGACCAGGCCGACGACAGCCCCGAACGGCGAAACTCCGGCCCCGTCACGGCGGATCTTCTCCAGGACGGGGATGTGCAGACCCAACCCTGCCCGTCCCAGGCCGACCACCACGGCGCCCAGGCCCTGCGCAGGCAGAGTCACGTTCGAGATTTGCCACACGTCGGCCGGCAGCAGCCCGGCCGGGATCGCCAAGTCAGTCACTTCGATGCTCCTTCGAGGGTCAGGCGCAGGTTCGTCCGTATTTCTCTTCCCGCCCGGCGGGCGCGGTCGGGGAACGATCCTCCCCACGCGCGCGCGGCGGCGGGTCCGGGATCAGCCGCAAAGGCAGCGGTACGACGTGTATCCGCCGATGTTCGGGTTCGGATCCCAGGCGGGCGGCTGCGACGGGTGCGGCCGGAGCTCGCCCAGCGTCTCCAGCAGCGCCTGCAGGGCGATCATGATCTCGATGCGGGCCACGGACGCGCCCGGGCAGCGGTGCGGCCCGAAGCCGAACGCCACGTGCGGGTTGGGCTGCCGGTCGGCCTTGAGCGAGTGCGGGCAGGCGAACGCCTCTCCGTCGCGGTTGGCGGCCTCCAGGCTGAGGACCACCTTTTCGCCGTGCCGGATGCGGACGCCCGCCGCGGAGCCGTCGGCCATCTCCACGTCTTCGGTGGCGTAGCGGACCACGTAGCGCGTCGGGGTAACCAGGCGCAGCAGCTCCTCGACGAGCCGGCGGACGACGGACGGCGTCGTGCGGACCCGCTCCCGCCACTCGCTCCACTCCGGGATCAGGAGCGGGATGCCGTTGGCCAGCAGCTTCTGCGTGGTGACCCGGCCCGCCGCGTACACCCCCATGCACTGGATGACCAGGTCGTCCTCGTCGTCCAGCCCGCCCTCCCGCAGGAACGCGCCGATCAGGTCGTCCGACGGCGTCCCCGCCCGCGCCGCGACGTGCGTCCGGATGAACTCACCGAGCTGCACCACGTCCTCCACCTTGGCGTGGAGGTAGCCGCTCGTGATGTCCGCGTACGAGTTGGACCAGCGCTCCAGCCGGGCCATCTCTTCGGGCGTGCCCACCGGGATGCCCAGGACCAGCGAGACCGCCTGCAGGGTGAACGGCGCGGCGAAGTCGGCGACCAGGTCGAAGTCTCCCCGCGCGCGCGCCTGCTCCGCCAGCGCCGCCGCGCACGCCTGCAGGGGAGCCCCCAGCGCGTCCGAGCGGCGGGCGAGCTCGGTGAGCACGGCCCGCTGCACCCGCGCCTGCTTGGCGCCGTCCACGAAGATGATCTGCTTCTGGATGGCGTCGCCGGCGAACGTGCGCCGGGGGCTGCGCCGCAGGCCGGGCACCGCGAGCGCCACGTCCGAGACGAAGCGGGGGTCCGCCAGGACCCGGCGCACCGGGTCCTGCCCCGACACCACCCAGCACCGCGCCGCCGGGTCGAAGCTGACCGGGCTCCGCTCGCGCAGGGCGTCGTAGAGGCGGTGGGGGTCCTGGTACGCCTCGACCAGCCGCTTGAACGCGATCTCGCCCGGGTCGGACGCGGGGGCCTGGCCGCCCGCCGCCGGCTGCCGAACGCCGGACATCCCGTTCAGGGAAGGTGGCGACGGCGCGCGGCGCGGACACTCGATTGCCGTGTGGGACATGACTCACCGGTTGCGGAAAGAGGGCTGCCGGACGCGGGAGCGGCGGCCGGATGATCTTCGAGCCGGGCGCCCGCGGGCGCCGGAGGCGCCGGCGCCTCCAGGGCTGCGCCGCGTCACGTTGCCGCGGCGGCGGCGAGCGCGGATTCTCGGCGTCCGCCGATCCCTTCCACACCGAACGCGCTCCACGGCGGCCGGGCCGGCGCCGCCGATTCCGGGCGCGCCAGGCTCGACGCGATGGCCAGGAAGGGGTCGATGCACTCCGGGTGCTCCACGCCCCCGTACAGGTGGTTGGCCAGGAGATGGATCTCCGAGCACCCGACGACGAACCCGTCGGCGCCGTACCTGGCCCGCAGGGACGAAACCAGGGGCGCCAGGGCGGCCGGGTCCGCCATCCGCTTGAGCCGGTAGATCAGCTCGTGATGGACGAGGTCCTGGTCGGCGGCGTCGGGAAAGACGACGCGGTCCGCGACCTCCTTCCACCCCGGCTGGCGCTCCAGGAGCGACAGCCGGCGCGTCCCGCTGGTGCAGAGCACCAGGTAGCGTCCGGTGGCGCGGCGCAGCTGGCCCACGATGACCTCCGGCACCGGGACGATCCTGCGGCGCAGCTCCGGGGAAAGCCGGGGGAGCAGGTGGTGCGCGGTCATGCAGCAGATGAGCAGCCGCGTGGCGCCCAGCCGGACCAGGCCGTCCAGCACCTCCACCAGCATCGGGAGCACCGCGTCGTCCTCTCCCGCCAGGAACGCGGAGGTGCGGTCGGGGAACGCCGGGTTGGAGTCCATCAGCACCCGCGGCGCCTCCTGCTCCCGGTCCCACGCGGCGCACCGGTACACCGTCCTGACGAACTCGGCGGACGCGAGCGGCCCCAGGCCGCCCACGACGCCCAGCGCCTCGCCCCGTAGGCTCTTCATGATCCCCCGATCGGGCACATGCATGGGAATGCCGGCTCCGCGGTCAGGCGCGCGAGAAGAAGAACCGGAACGCGGCGACGTGGGGGCCGGTGTCGCTGTGCACGACCGCGTTCTCCCGGCCGACGGGGACGTCCCGGATCCACAGGTCGGGAAAGCCGTTGCGGCTGCACGTGTTGTACAGCGACGTGAAGCTGTGCACGGAGTGCCGCAGCGTGGGCGTGGGCGTGCGCTCTCCCGGCACCTCCACGTGCAGGATGTCCGTCGTGTGCCCGCCGTGATGGTAGATCCGCTCGATGCCGCGGTGGAACGCGTGATAGCTCTTCGCGTTCATCTGCCCGCCGGCGCGGATCGTCTGCAGGAACCGCTCGAGCTGCTTTCCCTTGACGGCCACCCTGCGCAGCGTGGTCAGCTCCGGGGAAAGGAGCTTCAGGAAGGGGTCCGGCGTGCAGGAGATCTCTCCGTGCGCGGTCCGCTCCAGGAGCGCCTCGCACTCCGGCGACCCGGGGTCCACGTTGAGCAGCAGGACCTGCGCGCCGTCCGGCAGCCGGGCCACGTCGGCCGGCGTGCCGACGCAGAGGTCGAGGCCCACCTCGCGCGCCATCCTGCGCAGCGCCCGGATCTCCAGCTGCTCCAGCGTGTCCTCGCGGCACTCCAGCACCGCGGAACGGGTCAGCAGGTACGTCGGGGACGGGAGGGTCGCGAGCTGCTCCATCGTCCGCTCGCGCAGGTCGCGGACGATCCGCTGCACCTGCGGCAGGATGTCGTACCCGGCCGGGGAAAGCTGCGTGAGGAACAGGCCCAGGTCGGGAAGCTGGATCTGGTCCACCTGGACGTCGCCGTCCAGGGTCAGGTAGACGTCCGCCTGGAAGTAGAGCGGACGTTCCACCGGCTCGGCCGTCTGCGCCGACGCCAGCGCCTGGGGAAGCGGCATGCCGTCGCGGTACAGCGCCCTGGCGTGCGCGGCCTTTCCCTGCGCCCGCTCCATGAGCTCGTTGACGATGCGCTCCACCTTCTGGCAGACGTGCTCCGGGATGGTCACGGGCTGGTCCGCCGCGGACGCGTTGCAGAAGAAGAAGAGGCCGCGCCCCACGCCGGCGTCGCGCCGGTCGTAGCCGACGTGCTCGGCGAGCTCCGCGATGGCTCCGGCACACTCCTCCAGCCGGTACTCGCGGTACAGCTCCCGCACCCGGTCGACGGTGCGCCGCGACACGGGGTCGGCCGCCAGCGCCTCGGCCGCGTACGCCTCCGGCACCGCCACCCCTTCCCGCCGCACGATCCGGCAGGGCCGCATCTCCGTGCCTTCGCCGGTGGCGAACGGGAGGAAGGTCCCGGGGGGCCCCTGGTCCGTCTTCAGGAAGGGGCGGTAGAGGCCGGCACGCTGCAGGTGCTGCTTGACGGCCCTTCGCTCCTGCGGAAAGAACGCCGCGGAAAGGCGGGGGAGAGGGTTGCCCTGCACCTCGCGGAAGGCGGCGCGCAGGTCCGCGGCCCGCTCGGGCGAAGGATCCTCCGCGTAGAGCCTGGCCTCCTCCGGGTAGAGGGTATCGAGTCCCAGGCCGGCGCTCTTCACGCGGCCGCCGCTGCGGTGCAATCGATACACGGAAACTTCCCTTCCTGGTGCCGGTTTGAACCCGGATCTCCCGCGCTTTCGGGCGACCGGGGGTGCGCGCGGCCCCCGCCGTGGGGCGCTGACGGCGAGGCGCGGCGGTTCGGAGCCTCAGGCGACGGAGAGGGCCTCCAGCTCCTCCAGGCCCACGCCATCCTCCTGGCCGAACCCCACGCCCGGCTCCGTCGTTTCGTGGAGCAGCGCGGCGATCCGCTCCACCCCCTCGCGGATGCGCTCCATGCTCTCCGCCCCCACCGAAACCCGGATGAACTGGTCGCACGAGTCCCCGTAGCCGATTCCCGGCACCGCGCTGACCCCGTGCTCGTCCAGCAGCCGGGCGCAGAACTCCTCCGACCCCAGGCTGCTCGCCTCGATGGAGACGAACAGGTAGAAGGTCCCCTGGCCGGGCATGCAGTCGAGCCCCGCCGCGCCCAGCATGCGCGCCACCGCCGCGCGCTTGACCACCACGTCGCGGATCTGCGGCGCGGTGATGTCGAGCACCTCGTGGAAGTGCCGGGCGACGTAGTGCTCCAGCACCGTGGCGGGACAGGTGATCAGGTGCTGGTTCACCTTCAGGATCTGGTAGAGCAGCTCCGGGTTGGTGAAGACGTACCCGATGCGCCACCCCGACATCCCGTAGTTCTTGGACAGGGTGTTGCAGACGATGGTGTGCTCCTTGGCGGGGTCGTGCGCCGCCGCGGAGATGAACTCGCGGGGATCCAGCACGTAGTCGCTGTACGCCTCGTCGGCGACGATGAAGAGGTCGTGCTCCCTGGCGATCCGGTGAAGCTCCCGCCACTCGCGCTCGGCCAGGACCCGCCCGGTGGGGTTGTTCGGGTTGTTGACCACGATCGCGCGCGTCCGCGCGGTGATGAAGCGCCGGTACTCGGCGATGGGCACCCCGTGGGGAACGGCGACGGGCCGGCCGTGGCAGAGCCGCACCTGCTCGGGGTAGCTGACCCAGGCGGGCTCCTGGATCAGCACCTCGTCACCCGGCTCCAGGATGGCCATGAAGGTCATGTGCAGCGCGATCTTGGACCCGGCGGTGACGAGGATCTCCGTCGCCGGATCGACCGGCACGCGATGGCGGCCCCCGTAGTACCCGGCCAGCAGCGCCCGCAGCTCGGGGATGCCGCGCGAGTGGGAGTAGTGGTACAGGGCCGGCATGGGGAGGTCGTCGAACCGGAACAGCGGGATGTCGAAGAACGCCTCGCCGTACGAGAGCACGATCACGTCTTCGCCGCGGCTCCTCTTCTCGTAGACGCGGTTGTTGAAGCGGATCGAGACCGCCTCGCTGATGTCCCGGACGTGGAGTGCTGCGTTCGGCATGGCTGCTCTGGGATCGGTGAACGGGGTCGGAACGGCGCAGCAGGCGGGCGCGAAGAGCGGCCGTACGGCTGCACCCGGAATCAGGCCGCCACGGCCTTCTGGCGCAGGCTCAGCGGCGTCATGTCGGTCCACACCTCCTCGACGTACGCCAGGCACTCCTCCTTCGAGCCCGGCGTGCCCACGGCCGACCAGCCGGCGGGGATCTCCCGGTCCGCCAGCCACAGCGAGTACTGCTCCTCGTGGTTGACCAGGACGATGTAGGTGCGGGTGTCTTCGTTCGCGTCCGTCGGCATTGCCTTGCTTCTCGCTGTTTCAGGGAGTGGATGAGCGCGCGGCATCCCGCGCCGGCGTCCTGCGCTCCGCGCGGGCGTTGCGTAAAGAGCCTGCTCGTTCTCGCGGCCGGCCAGGAGGGGTGAACCCGTCCCGGGCCCGCTCCGCCCTCCGGAACACCGCGGCAAACGGTTGAATCCCGAGGGCGCGGCGCAGACCTACGTTCTGGCCGATAACGTTTGCTGTCGCGGGAGTATCTCGATCCGGATAAACTAACATTTCCGGTCGAATAACACAATCGGCGCCACGATTCCGGCCCGCCCACCCGCCCCGGACGGCGCGCGGAATCCGGAAAAAACAATCGTTCAACTAGTGGCGGAAAAGCCCAGTATCGCTGGCCGCACGGGCCGTACCCGGCACGAAGAAAATTCCGGTCCGGGCCCGGTCCGGGAGCGCGGTTCAGCTGGGGCTCTTCTCCGCCGGCGCCGGCGCGGGTTCCTCCCGCTTCCGCTCCGTGCGGCGGAGCAGGTATTCCCACATCAGGTCGATCAGCCGCTCGGAGCGGGTGACGATCCTGGCGTTCGCCGTGTAGCCGCGCCGGAGCCGTTCCAGCCCCACCGCCTCCAGGTCCCCGCGGTCCAGGCGCACGGTGACGGGGAACATGCGGTTCACGGCCTGCGACACGCCGGGCGCCGCCTCGGCGCCCACGGTCAGCACCCTGCCGCGGATCTCGGGGGCGTTGACCCGGCCGAAGGCGGTCAGCTCCACCTGGACGTCGTCGCCCACGCGGATCCGCGAGACGTTGCGCTCCGGCACCAGGAGCGCCGCGCGCCAGTCGGCGTCGCCGCCGATCTCCAGGAGGGTCTCCCCCTCCTGCAGCATCTTTCCGGAGAGCCGCTCCAGCCCGTCGGTCAGCACGATGCCGTCCGCGGGGGCGTACAGCGTGCGCTGCGAGAGCCGCTGCTCGATGGCGGCGATCTGGACGTCGACCTCGGCCACCAGCTCCTGCTGGCGGCTCTGCTCGATCGACTTCAGGCCCAGGCGCTCCGCCTCGATGCGCGCGGTGCGGGCGGCGGCCTCGGCCGTCATCACGGCCGCCAGCGCCCCGTCCACCGCCACGTTGGTGCCCACCCGGTACGTCCGCCGCACCGCCTCGACGTCCGGCTCGAAGCCGTGCTCCACCAGGCGCTGGCGCAGCACGGCGTTCGCGCGCACCAGCTCGGCGTCGGCCTCGGCGCTCCGCTCCGCCACGGAGCGCGCCTCCAGCGGCACGGAGGTCCGCGCCAGGCGCAGGTCCAGCTCCAGGACCCGGCGGCGGGACCGGAGCTGGTCCATCTCGGAGGACAGCTGCACCGTGTCCAGCCGGGCGATGGCCTGGCGGGCCCGAACGGTGTCGCCCATGCGGACCAGCACCTCGCGCACCACCCCCGTCTCCTCGCTGCGGACGGACCAGACCTGCGCCGGCTGGAGCATGCCCGAGCCGTCGACGGTCACGTTCATCCGGATCATCACCGCCGCCACCATGGTGCCGGCCAGCAGCAGGGCGAACAGGCCCAGCGTGAGGCTGACCGCGCGCGCGATCCACCGGCCCCCGACCATGCCGGGATTGGCGACCTCGGGGAGCAGGACCCTCCGCGCGGGAGGGGCTGAAATCGTTGTGCTCATCGGCGGCTCCGGCAGAGGCTGGTCATCACGGCCGGACCGCCGCGAGCTGGAGGCGGCCCGTGTCGCCCGCGCCGGCGTTCACCATGTCGATGTACGTGCCGCAGGACTCGAGCAGCGACTCGTGCGATCCCAGCCCCACGATCTCTCCCTCCCGCATGACGCAGATCTTGTCGGCGGACGTGACCGTCGCGACGCGGTGGGTCACGAACAGCGTGGTGCGGTTGGCGCGGCGGGCGAACAGATCGCTCAGGATCGCGCTCTCCGTCTGCTGGTCGATGTTGGAGGTGGCTTCGTCCATGAGCAGGATGGGGGTGTCGCGGATGAACGCGCGCGCCAGCGCGACCCGCTGGCGCTGGCCGGCGGACAGGCTGGCGCCCCATTCGGCCACCGGCGTGTGGTATCCCTTCGGCAGCCTGGCCAGGAGCTCGTCGAGCCGGCAGAGGCCCACGATGTCGTCCACCGTCCTCCGGCCGGGACTGGGCACGCCCAGGGTCAGGTTCTCCCAGATCGTTCCCCGGAAGAGGCTGGCGTCCTGCCAGACCACGGCGATCTGGCGGCGCACGTCCTTGAGGGAGATCTCGCCGCCGCTGACCCCGTCGTACAGGACGTTCCCCTCGACGGGCTCCTCGAAGCGGCAGATCAGGCGGAGGAGCGAGCTCTTTCCCGTGCCGCTCTGCCCGACCACGGCGGTCAGCTCTCCCGGCTCGACGACCAGGTTGATGTCGCGCAGCACCGGCTGCTCGGCGGTGTAGCCGAAGGCGACGTCGCGCAGCTCGACCCGGCCGCGCAGCCGGTGCCGCACCGGCGCCGGCTCCTCGTACGCGGAGACGGGGTCCTGCTCCGCGGGCTCGTCCAGGTATTCGAACATCCGGGCCAGGCTGACCCCCGACTGCTGCATGATCGCGAACATGCGGCTGATGCGCATCAACGGCAGGGTAAAGAAGCCCACGTACGCCATGAACGCGATGTAGTTGCCCAGCGTCATCTCCTGCCGGAGGATCAGCGTCCAGCCGTACCAGGTCAGCGCGGCGGTCCCCATCGCCGCCACCAGGGCGTTGAGGAAGTTGAACCCCTCTCCCACCACCCCGGCGTGGAGCTCGTGCTCGAGCGCGACGTCGGACTGGCGGCGGGCGCGGTCGAAGATCAGGTGCTCGACGGAGAGCACCTTGAGGGCGCGGGTGTGGCTGAGGACCTCCACCTGGTAGCCGCGCAGCTCCGCCTGGGCCTCGGCCATGCGCGTGTAGTAGGTGCGCAGGATCCGCGTGGAGAGGAGCGTGACGCAGATCGTCAGCACCCCGAAGGCCACGACGACCAGCGCCAGGCGCCACTCGAGCAGGAACAGGAAGGGAGGGACGAGCACCACGTAGACGCTCTGGACGAACACCGTGCCCATGCCCCGGGACACGGAGGCGAGCGCCAGGCGCACGTCCCCGAACCGGCTCATCACCTCGCCCACCTGCCGCTGCTCGAAGAACCGCGGCCGCAGGTGCTGCAGGTGGTTGAAGAAGAGGAGCGTGGACGCGTTGGTCAGGCGCGCGCTCACGTGGGTCTGGAAGTAGCTGCGGATCCCGTCCATCGCGGCCACCGTGACGGCGATGGCCAGGAGGCCGACGACCAGCACCTCCATGAGCCTTCCGTCCCGCGAGGGATAGACTTCGTCGATCAGGAGCTTGGCCAGGTAGGGCGGCGCCATGCCCACCAGGCCGATCACCAGCCCCAGCAGCACGCTCCGGACGAGGCTTCCCCAGTACGACCGCAGCAGGACCAGAAGACGCCGATACTGGTTCAGCGCTTCGCGGACCGGGGGAAGCTCAGTGGAGGGTCGACGCATCGGTGTCTGGTCGGGTCGTGTGCGGTGCGCACCCGCCGCGGCAGCGCGTAACGGAACGCGCTGCCCGGGCACGAGAACGGGCGACTGTGAGCGGAAAGGGAACCGGATGCACAGCGGACGCGGACGGCGGCGGAACGAACGTCCCGCGGCGCCGGCGCGAGCGAAGGGGGCCATCCCGGAACCTGCACGTCGGCCGGGGGCAGGCGGCGGACCGCCGCGGCCTACTCCCGGAAGCCGCATGAATTTAACCCCGACAACCCCCATCGGGCAAGCGGTGGCGGAAACAGATGTTGGGGCCCCCGCGACCCGGTTCCGCCTTCCCCGCGGGGAGCCGGAACCCACCCGGCTCGTCCGGGGAGTCCCGGGACCCCGGCCAGGGCCTCGATCACCCGCGATCCCGGGCCAGGCAGGCGGCCAGGCTCGCGACGTGGGGCGGCCTGAGCGCGGTGACGTGGTTGCCCGCGCCGGCCGAGAACACCAGCCCGGGCGCCCACCGCCTCCACCCGTGCACCGTCTCCGCGAGCTGCGCGCGGTTGGCGTCCGCGTCCCTGCGCGGATCGTCCACCAGCACCAGGCGGAGCGGGCCGGGATACACGCCCGCGGGGCGGTAGGTGGTGCGCAGGCACCGCGCGAACGTCCGCAGGGGCCCGTACAGCGTCTCGTGCGTGGAGCGTGCGTTGATCAGCCCGCACTCGAGCATCCTGCCGTGCAGCAGCTTCAGCCGTCCGCCCTCGTCCCGGACGGCGGCGTCCGCGGACCCGATGCCCAGCGGCCGTTCCGCCGTGAGCTCCAGGACCTCCACCAGCGCGAGGAACGCGTCCCTGCCGTCGTATTCGCGGATCGAGCTTCCGTCGTCGTCCGGCACCTCGCTGTCCAGGAGGGTCAGCGACGCGGCGGGACGCCCCGCCTCGCGGAGCCGCAGCGCCATCTCGAACGCGACCCACCCGCCGAAGGAATGGCCCAGCAGGTGGAGGGGACCTTCCGGACAGGCCTCGCGGACCGCGCGCAGGTAGTGCTCCGCGGCCGCCGCGACGGTGGTGTGGGGCACGGTGCCGCCGTCCATCCCGCGCGGCTGCAGCCCGAGCACCGGCCAGGACGGGTCCACGCAGCCGGCCAGCTCGATGAAGCTGGTGACGCTGGTTCCCGCCCCCGGCACGCAGAACAGGGGCGCCACGCCGGGCCTGCCTCCCCGCAGCTTGACGAGGGGCACGGCGTCCCGGACCCCGGGCCCGCCGCCGGCCCGCGGCGCGTCCAGCCGCCGGGACAGCGCCGCGCCCAGCGCCCCGGCGTGGGGCGGGCTCATCATGGAAAGGTGCGTCCCCGGCACGGGGACCACCTGGAGCAGCGGCGCGGGGAGCACGGCCGCCCAGCCCCGCGAGGGGTCGGGCTCCGGGCTTTCCGCGGCGGGGAACTGGTGCACCGCCACGGGAACGGGCTGCGGGCGGTACTCGCGCAGCGCGCGCTCGTGCGCGCGCCGGTGGTCGCGCATCTCGCGGAACTGCGCCACGGTCACGTGGGCGGGGAGCCGCCCCTCCGCGCGGCACCGGGCCACGAACGCCTCCAGCTCCACCTCGCCGGGGGCCGCGGCCTCCAAGTCCGCCCCCGCCCCCGCCCCCGCGCCGGCGCCGGCGTCCGGGGCCATGCGGGCCACGTGCAGCAGGGCGCCGTGCTCGTCCGCGGCGTCGCGCGCGGCCAGGCGGGGGTGGCCGGGGTGGAAGCTGTCGATCATCCCCACGAACTCCACCGCTTCGTCCTCGCCGAGGAGCTGCGAGGCGATCTCGTACGCCAGCGTGCCGCCGAACGACCACCCCGCCACCCGGTACGGGCCGGCGGGCTGCACCTCGCGGATCATCCGCACCAGGCGCGCGGCCATCCCTTCCACCGTACGCAGGGGCGCGTCGGACAGGGACGGCGCCGGCAGCGCGTAGACCGGGATCTCGGGGTCGATGTGCGGGTGCAGCACCTGCGCGTAGGCGGTGGAGCCCGCGCCCTCGTGCACCAGGAACAGCGGCGGCCGCGAGCCGGACGGGCGGACGGGGATGGCCCGGCCGCCGCTGCCCCGCGCCTCCGGCCCTCCGTCCGACGGCGCTTCCGCCACGGGCGGCGCCAGGAGCCGCGCCAGCTCCGCCGGCGTGGGCGCCTCGAACAGCGCCTGCACCTCCACGTGCAGGTCCACTTCGCGCATGTACGCGATGAGCTGCATGGCCAGCAGCGAGTGGCCGCCCAGCTCGAAGAAGTTGTCGTGGCGGCTCACCCGCTCCAGGCCCAGCACCTCCGCCCAGATCTCCGCCAGCGCCCGCTCCGTCTCCCCCACCGGCGCCTCGTAGTCGTGCCGGGCGTAGGCGTCGCCCTCGGGCGCGGGGAGCGCCCGGCGGTCCAGCTTGCCGTTGGGCGTGACCGGCAGCGCGTCCAGGCGCAGGTACGCCGCCGGCACCATGTACTCCGGCAGCGCCTGGCCCAGGTGCGCGCGCAGCACGTCCGCGCCG
>DASTLD010000518.1:0-5280 GCA_035715345.1 Longimicrobium sp. | reverse complement strand
TGGGGGTGATGGCGCTCGTGCAACCGCGCCGCCCTCCAGACAGGCGTGCCCCCGCGGCCGTGAGCCGTTTCGCGTTAACGTTCGATTACGAGCCGCGGCCGCCCCATCACCCTCTCGCGCTCACGTTTTTCCGCCGCCGGCTGTCCATGTAGCCGAGATGCCCGAAGCCGATGCCGCACTCGTGGCGCGCGCGCTCGCCGGCGACGCCGACGCGTTCGAGGCGCTGCTGCGCCGCCACCACCGCGCGGCCTACGCGGTGGCGCTCGCGTTCACGCGCGAGCCCGCGGACGCCGACGACGTCTGCCAGGACGCCTTCGTGCGGGCGTACGAGCGCCTGGCGGACTGCCGCGAGCCGGAGCGATTCGCGGCCTGGCTCGCGCAGATCGTGCGGAACCGTGCGCGCAACCGGCTGGCGTACCTGCGCCTGCGCCGCGCGCTGCCCCTGGCGGACGTGGAGCACCGGCCCGGCGGCGGCGCCTCTCCCGCGGCGGACGCGGAGCGCTGGGAGCTGCGGCGCGCGCTGCTGGCCGCGCTGGGAAAGCTGCCCGCCGTGCAGCGCGAGGTGGTGCTGCTGCACGACCTGGAGGGGTGGAAGCACGCCGAGATCGCGGCGCTGGTGGGGTGCTCGGAGGTGATGAGCCGGCGGCACCTGTCCGACGCGCGGCGTGTGCTGCGGGGGCTGCTGGGCGACCGCTTTCGGAGGGATGACGACGATGGATGAACGGCCGCTCGACCTGCGCCCTCTGGACCCGGCGGAGGACCCGTGGCGCGAGCAGCGCGTGGTGGGCGGCGCCATGGCCCGCATCCGCGCGATGGGGCGCGGGCCGGCGCCCTCGCCGTGGCTGGCGTGGTCGCGCGGGGCGCTGGCGGCCGCCGCGCTGGTGCTCGCCGCCTCCGCCGCGGTGCTGGCGCGCGCGCCATCCGCGCGCGCGCCCGCGGTGACGGCCGCCGTGGGAGTGCCCGGTCCGGTGGCGGAGTGGATGGAGCGCGAGCGCCTGCCCTCGGCGGCGGAGGTGTTCGCCGCGCTGCGGGGGCTGCCGTGAGCGCGCCGCGAGGGTGGGGCGCGCGGCTGCTGGTGCTGGGCAGCTTCGTGGCGGTGTTCGGGGCGGGCGCGGCGGCGGGCCTGGCGTGGGAGCGCACGCGCGGCGCGGTCGGGCCGGGGTTCCGCGTGCACGTCAAGGACGGCCGCGCGCGGGTGGAGGCGCTTGAGGAGCTGGGGCTGACGGGCGATCAGCGGCGCCGCATCGAGCAGGTCTTCGCGCGTGCGCAGCCCCGCACGGACGCGGTGCTGCACCAGATGCTGCCGCGCCTGCGCGCCGTCACCGACAGCATCAACGCGGAGATCCAGGCGATCCTCACCCCAGCCCAACGCCGCCGCCTGGGCCGCCTGGAGCCGCGCCGCGTGTTCGAGCTCCCCGCCGACACCGCCCACTGACCCGAACGCAACGAGGCCCGCTTATCGGCGGGCCTCGCTCGTTCCGTCACCGTTGTCATTCTGAGGGAGCGCCGCTCGGCCCCCTGCCCCGCACCACCTTCTGTGCGCGACCGAAGAATCTTCTCCGCCTGTCGCGGGACTCGTGTCATGCCAGGAAGCCCGCCTGCTTCCCTCTTACCGGCCAGTCGGTGCGCAGGGAGAGAAGATCCTTCAGTCGGCGCCGGAGTCCGGGGCAAGGAAGGACCGGTGCGGCGCCTCCTTCAGGATGACAACGGTGGCCGGAGGCCGCACAACATCGGCCGAAGGGCGCATACCATCGTGGTAGCGCCGTCGCTTACGCTGGCCGCGGGAAGAGGGGGTCGCCGGGGGAGACGCGCCAGCCGTTGGCGTTCAGCGTGGGGAGCGCGTCCAGCTTGGGCAGGTCCGCGCCGGAGCCCAGGCGCTGCCACAGCTCCTCCATCTTCCCCGGCATGAAGGGGTGGAAGAGCACGGCGATCACCGCCAGCCAGCGCACGATCGCGTTCAGCACCGCGTCCAGCTCGCCGGCCAGCGTCGGGTCCTTCGACAGCGCCCACGGCTTCTTGTCCGCCACGTAGGCGTTGGCGTGCCACACCACCTCGAACGCGGCCGCGGCGGCCTCGTGCAGCATCGCCGCGTCCATGGCCTCGCGGTAGCGGGCCAGGGCGGACGCCACCACGTCGTCGTCGTACGGCGTCACCGTGGGCGTCACGCCGCCGCGGTACTTCTCCACCATGGACAGGGCGCGGCTGGCCAGGTTGCCCAGCCCGTTGGCCAGCTCGCTCGTGTAGCGCTCGTCGAAGCGCTCCCACGAGAAGTTGCCGTCGGCGTCCCAGGGCACCTCGCGCAGCAGGAAGTAGCGGAACGCGTCGGCGCCGAAGCGGTCGATGGCCTCGCCCAGGTCCAGCCCCACGCCCGACGACTTGCTGAAGCGCTCGCCGCCCAGCAGCACGAAGCCGTGCCCCCACACGTGGCGCGGCAGCGGCAGCCCGGCCGACTGCAGCATGGCCGGCCAGACGATGGCGTGCAGCCGCACGATGTCCTTGCCCACCACGTGCAGGTCCGCCGGCCACCACGCCTCGAATCCGTCGTCCGGGTAGCCGGTGTCCGTCAGGTAGTTGGGCAGCGCGTCGAACCACACCCACGTCCCCTGCGTCTCCCCGTCCGACGTGGGGATGGGGAAGGGAATGGCCCAGCTCAGCCGCGCGCGGGTGATGGAGATGTCCTCCAGCCCCGCGTCCATCAGCGCCAGCATCTCGTTGCGGCGCGCCTCCGGCCGCAGGAAGTCCGGGTTGGCCTCGTAGTGCGCGCGCAGGAAGTCCTGGTAGCGCGACAGGCGGAAGAACCAGTTGCGCTCCTGCGTCCACTGCAGCTCGCGGGTGGGGTGCAGCACGCAGCGGCCGTCCACGATCTCGCCCTCGCGCTTGAACAGCTCGCACCCCACGCAGTACCACCCCTCGTACGTCTGCTCGTAGAAGTCGTCGGGGCTGCGCTGGTGGATGCGCTCGATGAGCGCCTTCACGCCCCGCTTGTGGTGCGGCTGCGTGGTGCGGATCCAGCGGTCGTTGCTGATGCCCAGCCGCGCCCACATGGCCTCGAAGCGCGCGGCGATGCGGTCCACCTGCTCCTGGGGATCGACGCCGTTGGCCGCGGCGGCCTGGGCCACCTTCTGCCCGTGCTCGTCCATCCCCATGCAGAAGCGCACCTGCCGCCCCAGCAGCCGGTGGTACCGCGCGAGGGCGTCCGCGCCGATCTTCTCGTACGCGTGCCCCTGGTGCGGGTCGCCGTTCGCGTAGTCGATGGCCGTCGTGAGATAGAACCGCCCCCGCTGGCTCACTGCGGCCTCTGCTCCGGCGGGCGGCGGGGACGGCGCGGCGGGCGCTGGCTCTGCGCGGGGCTGGGCAGCGCCGGCGTGTCCGCGCGCGGGCGCTCGCCGCGCGGCGCGCGCTCGCGCGGCGGCTCCGGGGCGTTGGGCAGCATCTCCGCCTTGAGCTGCTCCAGGTCCACGGTGCGGCGCTGGCGCTGCTCGTCCTGCAGCGTCACCAGGTTGCGCCAGATGTCGATGGAGACGACCCGCTCCGCGCCCAGGGTGGTGCGGATGGTCTTGCCCTCGCGCGGAAAGCGCTTGCGGGCGGCCAGGTAGGCGTCGTGCTCGTAGGTCAGGCAGCACATCAGCCGGCCGCAGGTGCCGCTGATCTGCTGCGGGTTGAGCGACAGGCTCTGGTCCTTGGCCAGCTGCAGGGAGATGGGCTTGATCTCGCGCAGCCAGGTGGCGCAGCAGAGCTGGCGCCCGCAGCGGCCCACGCCGCCCAGCTGCGCCGCCTCGTCGCGCACGCCGATCTGCTTGAGCTCGATGCGGGTGCGGAAGCTGCGCGCCAGGTCGCGGACGAGCTGGCGGAAGTCCACCCGCCGCTCGGCGGTGAAGTAGATGGTCAGCTTGTTCCGGTCCCACTGCCACTCGGCGTCGCTGACCTTCATCTTGAGCCCGTGCTGCTCCACCTTCTCGCGGGTGGTGCGGCGCACGCGCTCCTCGTCCGCGCGCAGCACGGCCATCTGCTGCACCTCCGCCCGCTCCGCGCGGCGGACCACGGACACGGCGGTGCCGGCGTCGCCGCACTTGAGCTGGGCCACGCCGCCGACCGACTTGACGCGGCCCAGGTCCTGGCCGCGCTCCGCCTCCACCACCACCCACTCGCCCTCGCGGACGGAGGGGTCCGCGCAGTTGAAGAAGCCCTTCCGCATCCCCTTGAACGCCACCTCCACCACGAAGGGGCGG
Organism: Longimicrobium sp.; assembly: GCA_035715345.1. Taxonomy (GTDB): domain Bacteria; phylum Gemmatimonadota; class Gemmatimonadetes; order Longimicrobiales; family Longimicrobiaceae; genus Longimicrobium. Next base: position 1,051 of record DASTLD010000518.1, on the reverse strand, counting down.
CTCTCGGGCGAGGGGAGGGGCTGGAACACCGGGAGCTCGAGACTCATCCGGGACCTTCCCACCTCTATGTCCACGCCCGCACTCCTATGGAGGCGGACGGGCCGGTTGTGCTCACATGGACGTGGGCGCTAGCGCTGCCGCCAGTGCCCCATCCCCAGGTACTTCTGCCAGCGCGCCTGGCGCAGCTCCTCCACGGGCAGCGCGCGCAGCTCGCCCAGGTGCCGCAGCAGCGCCTCCTTGAGCGCCGAAGCGGTGTCTTCCCAGTTGGCGTGCGCGCCGCCGGCCGGCTCCGGGATCACCTCGTCGATGACCCCCAGCCCCTTCAGGTCGCCCGCCGTGATCTTCATGGCGGTGGCCGCCTTCTCGCGCTCCGCGCCGCTCTTCCACAGGATGGCGGCGCACCCCTCGGGGCTGATGACCGAGTAGATGCTGTTCTCCAGCATCAGCACGCGGTCCGCCACGCCGATGGCCAGCGCACCGCCGGACCCGCCCTCGCCGATGACCACCGCGACCGAGGGGATGGAGAGGCGCGCCATCTCCAGCAGGTTGCGCGCGATGGCCTCGCCCTGGCCGCGCTCCTCCGCGCCGATGCCGGGGTAGGCGCCCGGCGTGTCGATCAGGGTCACGAGCGGGCGGCGGAACTTCTCCGCCAATTTCATGAACCGCAAGGCTTTGCGGTAGCCCTCCGGGTGGGGCATGCCGAAGTTGCGCCGCAGGTTCTCCTTCATGTCGCGGCCCTTCTGCTGCCCGATCACCATCACCGGCTCGCCCTCCAGGCGGGCCCAGCCGCACACCATGGAGGCGTCGTCGCGGAACTGGCGGTCGCCGTGCAGCTCCACCCAGTCGCTGAACACCATCTCCAGGTAGTCCAGCGTGTAGGGGCGGCGCGGGTGCCGCGCCACCTGCACGCGCTCGATGGGCGACAGGTTGGCGAAGGTCTCGTGCTTGAGCCCGGTGAGCTGGCGCTCCAGCGCCACCAGCTCGCTGCTGACGTCCAGGCCGCGCTCGTGCGCCAGCGTGCGCAGGGAGCTGATCTGCTCCTCCACGTCCG
>DASTLD010000517.1:0-4486 GCA_035715345.1 Longimicrobium sp. | reverse complement strand
GCCTCGGGGTAGTTGTACTCGAAGGCGTTGTGCAGCGCGAAGCTGTCCACGTCCACCACCGCCGGCACCAGCCCCGCGTCGCGCAGCAGCGACACCTTCTGGTCCACCACCTCGCGCTTGGCGGCCACGAGGAGCACGTTCATCTGCAGCCCGTCGTCCAGCGGGTCCAGCACCTGGAAGTCGAGCTGCACGTTCTCCATGTCGAAGGGCACGTACTGCTCCGCCTCCCAGCGGATGACCTCGCGGGCGTCCGCCTCCTTCATGCGGTCCATCTGGATCTTCTTGACCATCACGTCGCGCCCGCCCACGGAGGCCACCAGCCGCTTCGGCTTGATGGCGGCGGACTCCAGCAGCGAGCGGACGGTCTCCACCACGATCTGCGGGTCCATCACCTCGCCCTCCACGATCGCGTCGGCGATCAGGGGCGTGTGGCTCACGTGGGTCAGCTCCGGCTCCGGGCCGGAGTGGTCCACGACGGCGATCTTCACGAAGCCGCTGCCGATGTCCAGGCCTACCGTGCTGCGGTTGCGGCGCAGGAGCGAAACCATGGGCCGTGTAATGGTCCCTGGGGAATGGCGCCGCGCAATGTCAGCGCGGCGCACGCCGGGTTGAAAGGTGAGCGTATGCGGAGGGTTGCGCCACAGGATACGCCGTCACTTGCCCGGCGTCAAGCACTATGTTTCCACTCCGGCAAACTGCTACGGACTACCGCACCACCTCGTACCAGCCAAAGGTGGACCCCTCCAGCACCTGCGCCTGCTGCAGCACGCCGGTGGCGTTGAAACCGGCCTCGGCGTTCTCGATCGCGCAGATATTGTAGTTCACCACGGCATTGCCGGAGATGCGGCTGTCCTTCACGCCGCCGGTGGCGATGAGCGAGCCCTCGATCTTGGTGCCCTCCGTGCCCGTGCCGGCGATCTCGAAGCGGCCGCCGTCCACGATCACGATGCCCTCGAACACGAACTGCCCGGTCACCTTGAGGTGGCCGTTGAAGATGTAGAGGATGCCCTGCCCGTGGTCGCCCTGGAAGCCGATGGTCTGCCCCCCGGCATTGATGGCTATGACGGGGAACTTGGCCGCGTCCTCGGCGGAGTCGCAGGTCACCACGTCCTTGGGGCATCCCCAGTTGTAGTCGCTGGACACGTCGTAGTCAAACGAGTTGACGTGCTTGTTCTCCTGGTACTGCAGGCTGCTCACGTAGGTGCTGTACGCCGTGCCCTGGAAGCCGAACTTGATGGTGGCCAGCTCCTTGAGCTGGTCCACCGACATGCCGCCCAGCGTGTACTGGATGAGCTGCTGGTCGGAGACGTTGGCAAAGGTGGCCGTGTCGCCCTCGATCTTGGTGGTGTCGACCTTGTCCTTCTCCTGCGCCGTCACGTCGTTGGTGAAGTAGAGCGCCACCCCCTTGCCCGTCTTCTCGCACAGGTCGCTGAAGGCGCTGATCTCCGAGTTGCCGCTGTTGTCGATGCCGCCGCCCGTGATGGCGCCCGCCTCGATGTTGGTCTTGAGCTTGGTCAGCGAGCGCACCGCCTCCACCAGCGCCCCCACGGAGCGGCCGCCGCCCGCCTTGGGCTGCACCAGCAGCGAGTACGTCTCCTCGGCCTTGATCTTGGCCCCGTCGTCGCTGATGGTGCGGTTGAGCCGCGCCACGGCCACGGTGTAGTCGCGGCCGTCGGGCGCGTCCACGTCGTAGCTGCCGTCCGCCAGCTTCTCCTTGATGGCCAGCTCGCCGCGGTTGGACAGGAACTGCTCCAGCGCCGCGTCGGCGTTGTACAGGTTCGTGGTGGCGCCGCGGTAGGCGCTGCTGATGGCCAGCTCCGTGGACGACGAGAGCAGCGCGGCGGTGACCAGGACGGTGACCACCACCAGGCCCATCAGCGCCATGGGCAGGGCAACGCCCTCGCGGCCCAGGCCGCGGCGGGAAGTGTTGTGCGGGTTCATGGCCGGTTGCGGAGGTGGACGGTCATGCTGTCGGTCTGCTTCTGCGTCACGCCCTCGCGCGCCTTCTGCGTAGTCACGGACACGCCCACGCGGCGCACGGTCAGCAGGGTGGCGGCCGCCAGGCCGCCGGCGGGCACCGCGATGGCGGCGCCCGCGTCGGTAAAGTAGGTCAGCGCCAGCCCGCCCTGGTCGGGCACCGGGCCCGCCAGCGGCTGCATGGAGAAGGCGCCGGCGGAGGTCAGGCCGTTGCTGCGGCGGATCCACAGCTCGCCCGCGTCGGGGCCGTCGCCCAGGTCGTACTGCACGCGGTCGTAGAGGAACACCGGCGCGCCCACCGGCGTGGCCGTGTTGAACGACGCCCCGGTGGCGGCGGTGAAGGTCACCCCGTCCGCGGTCCCGTCCAGCAGCGTGTTCGGCCGCACGGCGTCGCAGACGTGGCCCACGGCGTCCACGTTGAAGGTGGCCGAGGCGGAGACCGCGTCCGCCTCCCAGGCGGTGCCGGCGGTGTTGGCCATGACCCCGCTGGCGCTGCCGGGGGTGTAGGTCTCGTCCGCCAGGTTGGGAAAGACCACGTGCATCAGGCCGGTGGTGCCGCCGCAGTACACGCCCCAGGCGCGGGGCACGCGGAAGGTGATGGAGGTGGCCGTGGCCGCCTCGATGGCCTGCACCGGGGCGGCGCGCAGCTCGCTGGTCAGCACCTCCAGCGCGCCGCGCGCGTTCTGCTGCGCGTCCTGCCGGGCGCTCTGCACGGAGACGAAGCGCCCCTGGCCGCGCAGCACCTCGAAGATGATGCCGGCCACCAGCACGCCCAGCACCATGGCCACCAGCAGCTCGATGAGCGTGAACCCCGCGCGGCCGCGGGCGGAAAGGCTATTTGACGGCATGGGCGGTCATCTGCACGGGCCCCAGGTCGCCGGCCACGCCGCCGCCCGCGGTGGCGCTGGGGGTCACGGTCACGTCCACGCGCCACAGGTACACCGCGGTGGCGCCCACCTGGTCGCGGCTCACCACCACCTTGATCGAGTCGCCGTCGGCCGTCGCGGACCGGCTGGTGCCCTCGGCGGCCAGGCCGGCGCGGATGCGGGCGGTCTCCTGCTCGATGCGGTCCGCGGCCAGCGCGGTGTATTCGCCCAGCTCGCCGGCGCGCACCAGCGACCGCGCCGCGGTCACGCCCAGGGCCTCCAGGCCCAGCAGGCCCACGGCCAGGATCAGCATGGCGGCCAGCACCTCCACGAGGGTGAACCCCTCGCGGCCGGCGGCGAGGGCCTGCTCAGTTTGCACGGCGGATTCCTCCCAGGGTCAGCACTTTCAGCGTCTTCTTCCGCTCGCCCTTGGTGATCACCACCGAGTCCGCGTTGCTGGTGGCGCTGCGGTACAGCCCGCGGCTGTCGAACACGATGCGGGCGGTGGAGGGGGTCAGCGTGGCGCCGGGGTGGGTCTGCGCCAGGTTCACCTTCTTGACCGTGTCCGTGGCGGCGGTGCGGTCCACGGTGATCACGTAGGTGGTGGCGCTGGTGATGCGGAACGAGGCCAGGTTCCCGTTCTGCACCGCGCGGAGCCGCGTGTACTCCAGGTCGGACTTGACCTCGTTGGTCGCGGTCCGCGCGGAGGCGGCGTTGTTCCAGTTGCGCAGCTGCGGCAGGCCCAGCGCCAGCAGCAGCGCCGCAATGACCAGCACGATGGTCATCTCCGCGAGGGTGAACCCTGCGCGGCCGGGGCGGAGGCTGAACGGATTGTGGGGCATGGCGGTGCCCTGGAGAAAGAACCGTGCCCTGCCCGGAACCCTTGATCCACAACGATTTATCCCGCATCACCCCCCTCCGCGCCCGGAAAAGTTTGCCGGTCCGGAAATCCATGTCCCCCGGCGAGACGCTCAGAAGCGCCGCAGCACGCGCCCCACGGCGGAGAGGGTCAGCGAGTCGCGGACGCCGGCCTCGGACACCCAGAGCGTGCGGTTGGTGAAGCCGGGCAGCAGGCCGCGCGAGTTGAAGGCGACGGCGGCGGACTGGTTCATCTCCAGGCACAGCCGGCCGCCGCCGTGGCGCAGGTCCACGCGCCTGGCGGTCTCCCCGCCGCGCGGGCCGATGCGGTACACGTGCCCCGCCACGCGCCCGCCGCGCTGCGGCGGGCAGTCCGCCGAGGGGTCCAGGCGCAGCTCCACGCGGCCGCCGCGCTGGACGGCCGCGTGGCGGGCGTAGGCCAGGTCGCAGGCCAGCTGATTGGCGGCGGCGCGGACGCGGGCGTGGCGCGTCCAGCGCTCCATGCGCGGCTGCCCCAGCGTGTACAGGATCCCCACGATCACCAGCACCACCAGCACCTCCGCCAGGGTGAACCCTCGCCTGTCCGCGCCCATGTCCGCCCGTCCACTTGCAGAGTGTCACGGCCTCAAGTGGATGTCCAGTGTGTACCAAGTTGGGCGCAAGGTCAAACTGCCACCCGCCACCGCGCGCACACGTCCGTGTAAGTGCGTGACTGTGCGCGCGCGTACGAGCTTGTAACGACGAGAAAGTGCGTGAGTGCGTGAGTGCGTGAGTGCGTGAGTGCG
>DASTLD010000516.1:0-5036 GCA_035715345.1 Longimicrobium sp. | reverse complement strand
TTATTCGTTCGGCCTCTCGCAACACATACACAGCATGAAACGTGTGTCCGCCCCGGACGGGGACGCCGGCCCGGCCCGCATTCTCCCGGCCGCGCGGCGCGTGGTGCTGGCCGCGGAGTCGCCGCGGCTGGCGCCGTACCTGGCCCTGCCGGGGCCGTTCGACGTGGTCTGCCTGCCGTGGCCGGAGCTGCTGGCGGAGCTGCCCGCCCGGCCGCCCTCCACCGTGGTCCTGCTGGACCTGCCGGCCTTTGCCGCCGGGGACGAGCGCGTGGCCGCGGTGCGCGCGGTGACGGCCGCCGCGCCGCTGCTGCCGGTGCTGGGGCTGCTGCCGTTCACGCCGGAGCACGCGGCCACGCTGGAGCGGCTGCTGGCGGCGGGCATCAGCGACGTGGCGGACACGCAGATCGAGCGCGACGCGGGGGCCCTGCTGCCGCGGCTGCTGCGGGTGCACGCCCAGCCGTTCCAGCGCCGCGTGGAGCAGGGGCTGTCGCCGTTCGTCTCGCAGAACGCGCTGACGCTGCTGCGGGCGGCGGCGCACGTGGCGGTGGACCGCGGCAACGCCGACGACCTGGCGCGGCTGTTCGGCGCCGGCGAACGGACGGTGGCGGGGTGGTGCGCGCGCGAGGGGCTGCCCGCGCCGCGGCGGCTGCTGGCGTGGCTGCGGGCCCTGCTGGCGCTGGCGCTGCTGGAGGAGCCGCGGCGCACGGTGCTGTCCTGCGCCCGCGCCGCCGGCTTCGCGAACGACCACCCGCTGCGCCGCTCCCTGCGCGAGCTGCTGGGCGGCGGCGACGAGCCCCCGCGCGGCCGCCGCTTCGGCGACGCGCAGGCGGTGCTGGGCGAGGAGCTGGCCGAGCTGCGCGCCCGCGCCCGCAAGCTGCGCCGCCTGCCCCAGGGCGCCTGAGCCGGGCGGAGGCCGGACGGGTAACCGGCCGCAAAGGCGCGCGGCCGCGCAAGCGAAAGCCAGCGGGAAAGCGGCCTGGACCGGCCCGCGGACGTGATGTTTCGGCGGCTCCGGTGCGGGTCGGCCGCGAAGGCCCAATTTCCTTTTGCACTCCGCGCCCTCCGGCCACTATACTTGCTTTTCATCACCCCCTGATCCGCACTGAACGCGGCCCTCCCGCCGCACCCCGCGTGACGCACTCCGCGACGGCCACACTGCTCCCTCCCGGGCTGTACCTCCACGAGCGCCTGCGCAGGCAGATCGAGGAGCACCTCGGGTCCGTGGACGCCCTGCCGGAGGAATGGCAGGCGTTCCTGGACGCGGTGGATGCCGAGTACCGCCGCGTGGACGAGGCCCCCGTGGGCGCCGCCGCCGTCCCCGCGTCCGGCGACCTGCTGGACCGCTACCACCGCCTGCAGAGCGACGTGGTGGAGCTGGACCGCGCGGCGGAGGCGCTGCGCGAGAGCGACCGCCACTTCCGCGAGCTGGCGGAGACGGTGGCCGCCGCCACCTTCGTGTACCAGGGCACCCGCTTCCGCTACGTCAACGCCGCGGCCGAGGAGCTGACCGGCTACACGCGCCAGGAGCTGCTGGAGATGAGCTTCTGGGACGTGGTGCACCCGGACCACCGCGAGATGGTGCGCGAGCGCGGCCTGGCCCGCCAGCGCGGCGACCAGGTGCCCAGCCACTACGAGTTCCGCATCGTGCGCCGCGACGGCGCGGAGCGCTGGGTGGAGTTCACCGCCGGGCGCGTGCACTACCAGGGCGAGCCCGCCGCGCTGGGCACCGCCTTCGACATCACCGCCCGCAAGCAGGCGGAGGCCGCGCTCCAGCGCCAGGCGCTGGTGTTCGACAACCTCTACGACGCGGTGATGATCACCGACTTCACCGGCAGGCTGGTGGCGTGGAACCGCGGGGCGGAGCGCGTCTACGGCTGGTCGCGCGAGGAGGCGCTGGGGCACGGGCCGGAGCTGTGGCTGGGCCCGCGCCGCGCGGAGGAGCTGAGCCGCGAGATCTTCGACGCGCTGGACGGCGGCGGCCGCTGGTCCGGCGAGATCCGCTTCACGCGCAAGGACGGCGCGGCGGGCGTCTGCGAGACGGTGGTGGTGCCGCTGCTGGACGAGCAGGGCAGCCGCATCGGCGCGCTGGGCGTGACCCGCGACGTCAGCGAGCGCAAGCGCGCGGAAGAGGCGCTGCGGGCCAGCGAGGAGCGCTACCGGCTGATGATGGCCGGCAGCGAGCGGCTCTTCTTCTACGCGCACGACCAGGAGGGGCGCTACGAGTACCTGAGCCCCTCCGTGTCGCGGGTGCTGGGGTACGAGCCGGAGGAGCTGCTGGGGCGGACCTACCACGCGCTGCACCCGCCGGAGCTGGACGAGGCGTGGGTGGACCAGCAGACGGACGCCACGCTGGCCACGCAGGGCCCCAACACCTACGAGGTGTACGCCCGCCACCGCGAGGGCCACGCCGTGGCGCTGGAGCTGGTGGAGACGGCGGTGTGGAAGAACGGCGCCGTGGCCGGGGTGCACGGCTTTGCGCGCGACGTGACGGCGCGCCGGCTGTCGGAGGCGGCGCTGCGCGAGAGCGAGGAGCGCTACCGCTCGCTCTTCGAGGAGTCGCGCGACGCCATCTACATCACCACGCTGGACGGCCGCTTCGTGGACGTGAACCAGGCGCTGGTGGACCTGTTCGGCTACACGCGCGAGGAGCTGCTGGCCGAGGAGGTGGGCGAGCTGTACGCCAGCCCGGCGGACCGCCAGCGCTTCCGCGACGAGATCAACCGCACCGGCTTCGTGCGCGACTACGAGGTGCGGCTGCTGGCCAAGGACGGCCGCGGCATCGACGTCCTGCTCTCCGCCTCCCTCCGGCGCGGCCCGGACGGCACGGTGCTGGGCTACCAGGGCATCATCCACGACATCACCGAGCGCAAGGCGGTGGAGGAGCAGCTGGCCTACGGCGCGCTGCACGACACGCTGACCGGGCTGCCCAACCGCGTGCTGTTCGTGGACCGCCTGGAGCACGCGGCGGAGCGCATCCGCCGCGGCGACCACTTCTCCTTCGCGGTGCTGTTCCTGGACCTGGACCGCTTCAAGGTGGTCAACGACTCGCTGGGCCACGGCCTGGGCGACCGCCTGCTGACGGAGATCGCGGGGCGGCTGGAGCGCGGGCTGCGCCCCGGCGACACGCTGGCGCGCTTTGGCGGCGACGAGTTCACGGTGCTGCTGGAGGGCATCAGCGGCCCGCTGGAGGCCACGCACCTGGCGGAGCGGCTGCTGGAGAGCATCGCGGAGCCGTTCAACCTGAACGGGCACGAGGTGTTCACCAGCGCCAGCGTGGGCATCGCGCTGGCCACCACGGGGCAGGAGAAGGGAGAGGAGCTGCTGCGCAACGCGGACGCGGCGCTCAGCCGGGCCAAGATCCTGGGCAAGGACCGCTACGAGGTCTTCGACCGCGCCATGCACGCGGAGGCCATGGGCCGCCTGCGCCTGGAGACGGACCTGCGGCGGGCGCTGGAGCGCGGCGAGTTCCGCCTGCTGTACCAGCCCATCGTCTCGCTGCAGACGGGGGCCATCGACGGGTTCGAGGCGCTGCTGCGCTGGCGGCACCCGGAGCGCGGCGAGGTGCCGCCGGTGGAGTTCATCCCCGTCGCGGAGGAGATGGGGCTGATCCTGCCGCTGGGGCGCTGGGTCATCGAGGAGTGCTGCCGGCAGATCGGCCGCTGGAGCGCGGAGATGGGGCGGCGAGACCTGTCCATCGCGGTCAACCTGTCCGCGCGGCAGCTGGAGCAGCCGGACCTGGCGCTGCACCTGGCGGAGCAGCTGCGCGAGTGCGGGGTGGAGCCGGGGCGCTTCAAGCTGGAGATCACGGAGAGCGTGATCCTGGAGCAGGCGGAGCCGGCGGTGGGCAACCTGAACCGGCTGCGCGAGCTGGGCGTGGTGCTGTGCATGGACGACTTCGGCACCGGGTACTCGTCGCTGGGATACCTGGCGCGCTTCCCGGTGGACGTGGTCAAGATCGACCGCTCGTTCGTGACGCGCATGCACCGCGACGCGCGCAGCGCCCAGCTGGTGCACGCGATGGTGAACCTGTCGCGCAACCTGCGGCTGGGCGTCGTCGCGGAGGGCGTGGAGGCGCGCGAGCAGCTCGCGGCGCTGCGGGGGATGGGGTGCGACTACGCGCAGGGCTTCCTGTTCGCGGAGCCGCTCACGCGCGAGCAGGCCGAGCGCATGCTGGCGGAGGATCCGCGCTGGTGAACTGAAAAGCCTCACGCAGAGACGCAGAGGACGCAGAGAACAGAAACGTAGTTCTCTGCGTCCTCCGCGTCTCTGCGTGAGATTTGTTAGCGGTGCTCGAAGCGGAGGTTCAGCAGCTCGACGGCCTGGTCCATCCCCGCTTTTCGCGCGAGGGCCAGGCCGTCGCGGTAGTGGGAGCCGGCGCGCACCGGGTCCTCCGCGTCGTACGCGATCTCGCCCAGCAGGTGGTGGCATTGCACCTGGCGCAGCACGTCGCCGGCGCGGGCAAAGCCGCGCAGGGCCTCGCCCAGGCGCTGGCGGGCGTCGCCGCGGCGGCCGCGGGCGATGGACGCCAGCGCGTACGCGAGCTGCGCCGTCGCGGTCAACGCGTCGTCCTTGAGGCGGCGCGCGGCCTTGAGCGCGTCCGCGGCGGCATCCTCCGCGGCGGCGGTGTCGCCCGCGCCGATCAGCGCCTGGCACTCGTCCGCACGGGCGATCGCGTGCAGGCGCGCATCGCCCGCATCGCCCGCGCGCAGCAGGTCCAGCGCCTCCGCGTGCCGGCCGCGCAGCCCCGCCGCCACCGCCAGCCCGACGCGCGCCGCGGGGCCCGGCATCTCCCGGTACAGCGACTCCGCGCGGTCGAGGTCGCCGGCCAGCACGGCGCGGCCCGCGTCGTCGTCCGCGGACGGGGGAAACCAGCCGCCGGGGTGCAGCGGCTCGAAGCCGAGCGACGGCGCGCCGACCAGCGCGGGAGCAACGTCCGCCATCGTCAGCCGCTCCGGCGGGTCTGGCGGCGGGCCAGGCGCTCCTCGCGGCGCAGGCGGCCGGCCTCGAAGCGCGCCCTCTCCTCGTCCGTCTCCGGC
>DASTLD010000515.1:0-3766 GCA_035715345.1 Longimicrobium sp. | reverse complement strand
GGCCTGGGGCGTGGATCCCGGCCGGCGTCGCTCACCGCACCGGGATCCAGTACGTCATCTTCAGCGCCAGGAAGTTGTCGCCGCGGGCGGTGAGGGAGTCGAACAGGTCCGTGGCGCCCAGGCGCTGCCAGCGCGCCTCCGCCTGCTCGCGGTCCTGCTGCCAGACGACGAACAGCGTGCTGCCCGGCCGCCACTCCCAGCGCAGCACCGCGTTGCTGCGGAAGGAGCGCACGTCGAAGTCGCGGTTGGGGATGGTGAAGCTGGTCGCGCCGTCCGTGACCGTCCAGGCGCCCGTCGCGGCGTTGCGCTCGATGGTGGTGCCGTCCGTGCCGTAGCGGCGCAGCGTGCGGCTGCGCGCGGCGGACAGCTCGCCGAAGTCGTGGAAGCGGCCGCTGGACGCGAACGGCTCCGCGTACGTCTCCAGCGTGAGGTCCGGCGACAGCGCGTACGTCAGGCGGATCTGCGCGCTCACCTCGTTCAGCTCCACGAACGAGAACACGTAGCGGCGCCCGAAGGTGGCCTCCGGCCCGCCGGAGCGGTCCAGCACGTACTGCCGCGAGTTGACGCCGTGGGCAAAGAACGGCTCCACGGAAAGCTCCCAGCGCGGCCCGGGGCGAACGGAGACGTCGCCGCCCACCTCGAAACCCCATCCCCCCAGCTCGTCGCGCTGCATGCCGGTCTCCACCTCCCACCGCGTGCGGTTGGCGGGGTTGCCGGACACGTCCAGCTCGAACAGCCACTGCGCCGCCGTGCCCATCAGCGGGCCGCCGCGGGTCAGGTCGTCGCTGGTGGCGCGCAGGAAGCGGTTGAGCGCGGCCTCCACGCTCCAGAAGTTGCGCAGCCGCGCGTACCCGAATCCCCCCACCACGGTGTAGTTGCGCACGCCGCCGAAATTCCACCCCGCGTCCGCCCCGACGCCCAGCTCGTAGGCGCGCAGCACCGGGCCCGGCCGCGTCTCGCGGTAGCGCAGGTTGCCGTTCAGCGCGCGGAAGTCCACGGCGCCGCTGCTGCCCAGGTCGTTGATCTCCAGCGCCGGGCTGTTCTGCACGTAGTCCACGTCCCACAGCCAGTGCTTGCCGGCCATCTTGCTGTGGCCCATGCCGAACAGGGTGCCGTTGAGCGCGCCCAGGGCGGGGCGCACCTCCACGTGGTCCGCGTCCGGGCGCTGGAAGTAGCGGCGCGGGTGGCGCTGCAGCCCCAGGATGGCGAACGAGTCGCCCGCCACGTGGCTGAAGCCGGCCCAGGTGGCCAGGTCGTACTTGCCGCCCGCCCAGCGGATGCGGCTGTCCAGCAGGCCGGTGACGGCGTGTTCCGGCAGCAGGGTGCGCAGCGGGCTGTCGTCGCCCAGGTCGCGCTTGACGGCGGTGAGGGTGAAGCCGGCCGTGGACCGCGTGCGCCCGAACTCCTGCTGCACCGCGATGACGCCGAACGCGGACGCCGGCGCCACCTCCGTGCGGCCGAAGGCGTCGGTCGCGGTGTCGAAGGTGGCCGCCCGCTCGCGCTCCGTCACCGCCGCCAGCGCTCCGAGAGACAGCCCGCGGCGGGTGCGGCCCGTGACCTTGGCGGCGCCCAGGATGGTGGTGGACTCGATGCGCTCCGCGTAGTCCGCGTCCGGCCGCCCCGGCGGCGGCGCGCCGATGCGGCGCGAGTAGAACAGCCCGCGCCCGGCCAGCAGCGCCGTGCCCTCCACGAAGAACGGGCGCCGCTCGGCGAAGAAGGTCTCGAACTGCGTCAGGTTGACCTGCGCGGGGTCCGCCTCCACCTGGCCGAAGTCGGGGTTGAAGGTGGCCTGCAGGGTGAACGACGGCCCCAGGCCCATCTTCAGGTCGCCGCCCATGCGCACGGCGCCGGTGCGCTCCTCGGTGAAGGGATCGTCGGCGTCCTCCGGCTCCGCGATGCGCCCCTCCGCCGCCACGTACGGCAGCAGCTCGATGCGGCGCGACGGGCGGATGCGGCCCAGCCCGGTGAGCTGCCCCATGCGCGAGGCCCAGCCGGTCTCGTTGCGCCGCACCAGCCGCCAGTAGGCGACCTCGTTCCGCGCGGGGACGTTGCGCACCACGTTGACGCCCCACACCTGCTCCGGCAGCCCCGTGAAGCGGAGCTGCGACAGGGGGATGCGCATCTCCGCGGTCCAGCCGGCGCTGTCCACGCGCGTCTCCGCCTCCCACACGGGGTCGAACGAGTAGTCGCGGCTCCCCTCGGAGTCGCTGGGGTGGTAGTAGTCGATGCGCGTGCCCGCGGCGGAGACCGCGAAGGTGTACGCGGTGCGGCGGTCCAGGTACGTGTCCAGCGACACCGCGAGCTGCTCCGCCGTGCCCTCGCGGTCGCGGCGGGCCAGCTGGGCGCGCACGTCGCCGGGGGCGGCGCCGTGCATGCGCGCGCCCACGTACAGCGCGCCGTCGTCCACCAGGAACGCCACCTCCGTGCGGCCGGCGGGGGTGCCGCCCTCCACCGGCTCGCGCAGCACGAAGTCCGTCATCCACTCCGCCGCGCGCCACGCCTCCTCGCTCAGCCGGCCGTCCACCGCGGGCGCGGCGCCCTGCAGGCGGGTGGCGCGGATGCCCGCGGGGGGCTGCGCGGCCGGCGCCTGCGCGGCCAGCGCGGCCGGGCACAGCAGCAGGAGCGCGGCGGCGCATCGCATCGTCCTATCGTTCATCGTCTTCCGATTATCGGGGGTCGAGGGGGGGATTCCGGCGGCTCAGGGCTTCGCGCGTGCCTGCGAGCGCGACTGCGCCTGCGGCTCGCTGGCCGACGTGGGGTCGGGATCGACGTCTACGTCGAAATCGGGATCAGGATTCGGATCGTGCCCGTCCAACCGCTTCTGCTCGTGGCGGCGCGCCTGCGCGCGGAACTGGTCGAACGCCTCCTGGCGCACCAGGCGGCTGCGGTGCGTGGACGAGATGCGGTACAGCATCATCGACGTCACGGCGGGCGAGTACCCGGCCAGCGACTCCACCGCCTGGTGCGCCACCGCGACCTCCGGGTGGCGGCGGGCGATGGAGTCCAGCGCCTCCACGGCCCACGGCGCGGGCAGCGTGCCCAGGGTCTCCGCCGCCTGCCGCGCGATGGTGGGGTTGGGGTGCGTCCAGGCGATGCGCACCAGCGCGGGCTGCGCGTCCTGCGGCGCGTAGCGCGCCAGGTTCTCCACCGCCTCGCGCTGCACGTGGAGCTGCGGCTCGTCGTAGGCCACCCGCAGGAGCGTGCTGAACGACTCGTCCGCCGCGCGGGTGCCCAGCTCCTCCGCGGCGGTGCGGCGGGTGATGGGGGTGATGCCGCGCATGGCCAGCGCGCGCAGCGTGGAGCGCGCCTCCGGGCTGTCGATGCGGGCGATGGCCTCCACCGCCTCGCGGCGCACGTCGGCGCTGCCGTCGTACATGGCCGCCTGCATCAGCGGCCCCAGCACGCCGGGCTCCGGCTGCCACGCCAGCCCCTGCGCCGCCTCGCTGCGCACGTCGGCGGAGCCGTCGCGGGACAGGATGCCGGCCAGCGCGGCGGCCACCTCGCCGCCGTGGTGCACGGCCAGCGCCTCCACGGCGGCCTCGCGCAGGTCCGCGTCGCCGCTGCGGGCGATGAACGTGCGCAGGTGCGCCACGCTCTCTCCCGGGCGGGTCAGGCCCAGGCAGTAGATGGGGTCGCGGCCGAAGTCCATCCCCAGCGTCCCCGTGCGCCCCGCGATGCGCTCAACCGCGCCGGTGCGCGCGTCCACGCGGAAGATGAGCAGCGCGTCGCCGCCGTCGGTGCCGAACAGGCGGGGCAGGTTGCCGCG
>DASTLD010000514.1:0-2570 GCA_035715345.1 Longimicrobium sp. | reverse complement strand
GGAGGGCGGGGTCGGCGGCGTGCCAGGCGGCCAGGAGCCGGCGGTAGGCGTCCGCGGCGGCGGCACGGTCGCCGGCGGCGGCGCGGGCGCGGGCCAGGCCCAGCAGCGCGGCGGGGCGGTTGGGCCGCAGCGCCAGCGCGCGCTCGTACGCGGCGGCGGCCTCCGCCGCGTTGCCGGCGTCCAGGAGCAGGGCGCCCAGCAGCTCGTCCGAGGGGATGTGGGCGGGCGGGCCGGTGGGCGGCACCGCCTGCTCCATCCGCGACGCCTCCGCCAGCTTCGCCAGGGCGCCCTCGCGGTCGCCGCGGGCGCGCAGGGCCAGCGCGTCCAGGCTTGCGGCCAGGCCCGCGATGGGGCCGGTGTACGCGCCGCCCGCGTTGGCGCGCAGCCGCTGCGCCGCGGCCTCCGCGGCGGCCGCATCCCCCCGCATGGCGGCGGCGGCGGCGGCGCGGTACACGGCCAGGGTGCCGAAGAACTGCGCCCGCACGTTGGCAGGCGGCCCCGCCTGCGGCAGCGTGACCGCGGCGGACGCATCCCACGCGCCGGTCTCCATCGCCTGCATGAACTCCATCGCCGGCACCGCGTAGAGCGCGTCCACGCCGCCGGGCCCGCCCACGTCCGCGCCGGCCAGCACCGCGCGCGCCGTGTCGATCAGCGCGCGGGCGGCGGCGTGGCGGCCCTGCTGGAGATACGCGTACTGCAGCCAGGCCAGCGCGTGAAAGTCCAGCTCCGTCGCCGGCTGCCGCTTGGCGGCCGCCCACGCCCGCGAGGCGGCCCAGGCACGCTCGTTGGACGTGGCCGCGTCGTCCCACAGGCCGAGCTGCACGAAGATGTGCGACGGCATGTGCAGCGCGTGCTCCGCGTCCGGCGCGATCTGCGCGTACGCGCGGGCGGCGGCCACGCCGTTCTTCGCGAGGGACGGGTCGTCGTAGGCGTGGATCAGGTAGTGCGCGGCGCCGGGATGGTCGGGATTCGCCTCGAACACCTTCTGCGCCAGCGCGGCCGCCTCCGCCACCACCGCGCCGCGGTCGTCGCCGCGGTAGCCGGAGCCCGCCAGCACGGCGATGGCCGCGAAGGCGCTCAGCTCCAGGTCGTCCGGGTGCCGCGCCGCCAGCGTCCGCATCCCCTCCACGAACCCGGTGATGCGCGTCTGCCGGTCCGTGTCCGCGTACAGCGCCTCCACCGCCGCGCCGAAGCCGCGCTCCCGCTCCGTGGGCGCCTTGGCCAGGCGCTCCGCCGCCGTCGCCCCCAGCCGCGCCAGCACCGCGCGCGACGCGGTCACGTCCTCCTCGCCCCACAGCGGGTGCGTGTAGGTCAGCGCCTCGCCCCAGTACGCCAGCGCGAACGCGGGGTCCGCCCGCTGCGCCTCGCGGAATGCCTCCGCCGCGTCCGTGTACGAAAAGCTGTGCAGCAGCGCGATGCCCCGCAGGAACGCCGGCTGCGCGGCCGCCGCGCCGGAGTTGGGGAACGCGACGGTGCCCAGCCTGCCGCCGGCGTGCTCGCGGTGCGCGTGCGCGTGCTCCTGCGCGGCGGCCGTCGTGGCGGCCAGCAGCAGCGCGGGGACCAGGGCGATGACGGGTCTCAGCATGATCGGCAACAGGGGGGAGAGAAAAATGGGGCGGGCGATGCGGGCGGGACGGAACCCGCCCATGCTACACGCGATGCCGCCGCCCCGCAACGCTGGTGATGCGGGCGATGCGGCGCGCCTACTCCGCCGCGTCCCGGTACAGGTTCGCGGGGTCGGCCGCGGCCAGCTCCGCCAGGAAGCCGGCGACGCGCTCGACGACCGCCGCGGCGAAGCGCCGGCCCTTTTCCGCCGTCGCCGCCGCGGGGTTGCCGATGCCGGTGTCGGCGGAGACCTGCGTCCAGCGGCGCGGCGCCCACGCCCACCCCTCGCGGAACCCGGCGATGCGCGGACGGCGCTGCCCGCCATCGCCCGCCTCCGACAGCGGCAGGACCAGGTCGGGCGCCACGTGCAGCATCACGCTCGTCTCCAGCTCGCCCGCGTGGTCGCCCAGGTCCTCGAAGTAGGCGGCTCCGTCCACCACGCGCCACCAGTCCACCGCGCAGAGGAAGATGCCCACGCGCGGCTGCAGCTCGCGGATCATCCAGCGGAAGTCGTTGCCGCCGTGGCCGTTGAGGATCACCAGCTTGCGCACGCCCTGACCGGCCAGGCTCTCCGCGACGTCGCGCAGCACGGCGAGCTGCGTGGTCGGGTTCAGGTTCACGCACAGGGGGATATCGAGCTGCCCCGTCTGCACGCCGAACGGCACCGGCGGCAGCACCACCACGCGCGCGCCCGCCTCCCACGCCATCCGCGCCGCCTCCGTCGCGACATGCAGCGCCTGGATGGTGTCGGTGCCGTAGGGGAGATGGTAGTTGTGCGCCTCCGTGGCGCCCCACGGCAGCACCGCCACCTCGTACGCGGTGGCGGAGACCGCCTTCCAGCTCGTCTCGTCCAGGCGATAGGCGCGGCCCGTCATGCGCCGCTCCCGGCGGGCGCGTCGCGTAGGGCGCAGCAGTGCAGGTCGTCCGTGGAGGGCGGCGCGGCGCCGAGCTGGCGGAGCATGGTG
>DASTLD010000513.1:0-11858 GCA_035715345.1 Longimicrobium sp. | reverse complement strand
ACGTGGTCGCGTCCCGCATCTCCCTCCCGCTCTCCGCCGCCGTGCTGGAGACGCCGGTCGAGGGCGAGGTGGTCGCCGCGCCCGCGGGCAGGGGCGATGGGGACGGCGCAGGCGGCGGGGGTGACGGCGGGGGAGGCGGGGGCGATGGAGGCGGCGGCGATGGAGGCGGCGGCGGAGTGACACGCGCTCCGGCGAGCGCGCCGGTCATCCGCGCCGAGTCGCGCGGGCGCGACGAAGCGACGGGCCGCGACGACGGCAATCGCGGCCGCGGGAACGGGCGCGGCCAGGAGAAGCGCGGCGGCCGCGGGAACGGGAAGGGAAAGAAGAACTAGGCGGCTCAGCCCTTGGGCAGCGTGGAGCGCGCCTCCGTGGTGGTCAGGAGCTGCTCGGAGACGACGTACCACCTGCCGTCGTCCTCGTCGCGCTTGAAGACGTACTCCTGCATGCCGCGCCCCTGCCGCACGCGGCCGTCCCCCCCGAAGTACCACTGCTTGTCCACCAGCGCGCGCGCCCGGTCCGGCTCCAGGAACTCCACCTGGATGGAGTGGATGCCGATGCGCCGGTCGTCGTAGCGGCGCAGGTCGCGCGTGCGGTCGCGGCGCACGCCGGCGCGCGGCAGCCGCTCGGAGTTGTAGTAGTCCACGCGGCTGGCGTAGTGCGCCACGTGCTCGTCCATCTCCCCCGCCGTCCACGCCCGGTTCAGCTCGCGCACCGCGACCTCGATCTCGCGCCGCGCCTGCGCCAGCACGTCGCCGTCCGCGGGGGCGGCAGCCGGGGGCGCCGGGGCCTGCGCCGCGGGCCGGGCACCCTGTGGCGCGGAATCCACCGGCGCGGGGCGGGCGGGGGCCTGGCTGCCCACGGCGCCCTGCAGCCGCACGAACTCCTCGTCCAGCGCCGCCAGCCCCGCCGAGTCCGGCACCGCGGGCTCCGCCGCCTGCGCGGTCCCGGGGTCGTCGCCACCGCCGCCGCGCCTGGACAGCGCGAACACGGCGATTCCCACGAGCAGGAGCAGCGGCGCCAGCCACAGCATGCGGCTGCGCTGCCGCGGCGCAGGAGTGGCTGCGGCCCGCGCGGCCGTCGTGAGCTGCGGCGCGGGCTCCGGCGGCGGCCCGGGCGCGGGCGCCGGCGCTTCGGGTGCCGGGGGCCGCGCGCTGACCACGACGGGCACCCCCTCCGGCACCAGCAGCTCCGTGTGGTCGTGCCCGGGCGATGGGGCCGCCGCGCCGGCGTGGAACGCGGTGGCGTCCTCCGCCTCCGCGGCGGCCAGCGCGTCCGCGAAGGCGTCCGCGTCCGCAAAGCGCTGCTCCGGGCGCGGGCTCAGCGCGCGCTCGATGACGCCGCACACGCCGCTCGGCAGGCGCGACCACGCGTCGGACGTCGGCAGGGGAATGGCCGCACCGCCGCGGATCAGCGCGCGCTCCTGCTCGTCGAAGGGGCGGCGGCCGGCCAGCATCTCGTAGCCGATCAGGCCGAGCTGGTACACGTCGGAGGCGGCGGACAGCGGCGTCTCCGGGTCGAGCTGCTCCGGGGACGCGTACGCGGGCGAGTGCGGCAGGTGGCCGATGGTGGTCAGGCCGTCCGCGCCGTCGTCCTCCAGCGGCTTGGCGATGCCGAAGTCCAGGATGCGCACGCCCTCTGCGCCGTCGCCGCCCAGCAGGAACACGTTGGCGGGCTTGACGTCGCGGTGGATGATGCCGGCGCGGTGCCCCGCCGCCACGCCCAGCGCCGCCTGCCGCAGGATGCGCAGCGCGTCCGCCGTGGCGAGCGGCGCCGCGTGCAGCGCCTGCTTGAGGTCGCGGCCGCGCAGCAGCTCCATGACGATGAAGTCCAGCTCCAGCTCCGGGTCCGTGCCGTAGTCGAAGCTCTGGACCACGTTGGGGTGCTGGATGCGCGCGGCGGAGGCGGCCTCGCGGCGAAATCGCTCCCGCAGGTTTCCCACCTGGTCGCCCGCGGCCACCAGGGAGACGACCTTGACCGCCACCTCGCGGCCCAGCGTGCCGTCGCGGCCGCGGAACACGAAGCTCATCCCGCCCCAGCCGATGGGCTGCAGCAGCTCGTATCGCCCCGCCAGGGTGCGGCCCACCATCAGCCGCTCGAACGGCTGCGTCATCGGCGGTCGGGGCGGGGCAGGGTGGTCATGGGCGGCGGCATCATCGGCGATCGCATCGGTCGGACGACGGAAGCGACCCGCATCGGCAATGTGCATACCGATGCGGGCCGGCGTCTCTCCTCCAGCGGTTCTCCCGCGTGCTCCGCGCCTTCGCGTGGGTCCGCGTCAGCGCGGCGGATCGTGGTGCGAGTGGTCCTCCGCCGTGTCCCTGGCCGGCGTCGTGGTCGGGCGCGTCCCGGTGCCGGACGTGCCCGGGCGGCCGGACGCGCCGGTGCCCGAGCGCCCGCGGCCCGTCTCCGGGCGGCCGCTCTCGCGCGCCGCGCCGCCGCGGGCGCCGCTGCTGGCTTCGCGCGCGGCGGTGCCGGTGCCCTGGCCGCGGCTGCCGGATGCGCGGGCGGTGCCGGTGGGCACGGCGGAATCCGTGGCGGAGCGCTCGACGGCGGGATTGCTGCCGCCGGAGCGCGAGCCCTGGATGTCGCGGAACTCCACCGGCGTGCCCGCGCGCACGCTCTTGGACAGGAACTCCACGTCCCAGTTGGTCAGCCGCACGCAGCCGTTGGACGACGCGTAGCCGATGGTCTGCGGCTCCGCGGTGCCGTGGATGCCGTAGTGCGGCTCCGACAGGTCCATCCACACCGTCCCCACCGCCACGTTGGGCCCGGCCGGGATCATGGCCTCCGGCTCGTTGTCCGGCACCCCCACCAGGATGTTGGGCTGGTAGTGCCAGGCCGGGTCCTGCGTGACCGCGTTGACCTTGAAGCTGCCCGTGGGCGACGGCGAGTACTTGCCGCCCAGCGTGGACGGGAAGTGCGCCAGGATCTTGCCCGCGCCGTCCACGGCGTGCAGGTAGGTGCCGCGGCCGGAGACCACCAGCTTGGCGATCTGCCCGCTGATGCGCCCCGCGGGGTTGCGCACGTTGGGCACGTTGACCTGCTGCCCGGCGCGCAGGCCGTTGAGGTCGACGTCCGGGTTGAGCTGCTTGAGCAGGTCTTCCGTGGCGTGGAAGCGCTCGGTCAGCTTCTCCGTCAGCGATTCGTAGCACGAGCAGCTCAGCTTGGCGTGCTCGTAGATGTCCTCGGGGATGGGCTGGAAGGGCCCCTTCACGTCCTCCGCGGTCAGCGTGTGGCGCACCACCAGCTCCTGCGGGTTGCCCGCCGCGCGCCGCAGCCGGTCGAAGGTCACGGAGTCCGCCCGCGCGTGGGCGGGAATGCCCTGCTGGCGCTGGAACCAGTACAGCGCCTCCGCCGTGTTCTTGCCCCAGCGCCCGTCCATGATGCCGGGCGAGAACAGCGCGCGGTCCAGCAGGATCTGCACGCGCAGCGCGGACGGCCCCGCCACGTCGCCGTAGACCGGGACGAACTGCGCCGAGTGGTTGACCGTGTCGGCGTTGATGTGCTCCCACTTCTCCGGGTTGGGCCGCTCCGGCCGGCCGCCCGGCACGGGGTCGAGCTGCACCACCTCCTGCCAGGTGGTGTCGCGCCGCATCTCGTCGAGCTGCTGCGCCGTCAGCCGCGCCTCGCCGCGGTCCCACGCCACGCGCACGCCGCTCGGCGTCTGCTGCTGCGGCGCCGCGGCGGTCTTCTCCGCCTCGCCATCGTCCCCGCCGCACGCGGCCGCGGCCAGGGCCAGCGCCGCGATCAGGAGCTTCTTCATCGGATGTTCCCGGATTCGTCCGTGGGCAAAAGCAAGAGCCGCCCGCCCCGGGGGGACGGGCGGCTCCGCGCCGCCTTGGCAGGTTCCGGGCCGACTAGCTATCCGGGGGTGCGGTCTTGATTCAAGCGTGAGGCACGACGGGTGAGATGATCTACGACTCGCGCACGTATTTCCGTCCCATCTGCCATCACGAATTTCTCACCGCGTCGCCCCCGTTCTGAAATCGCGAATAGTGCGCAGTTCAACTCATTCGCGACATGGAAAGCTCGATCGAGGTTGAGGTTCCATGCATGAAGTGCAGACTCGAGATCGCGCTCGGCCCGCTTCCGCTCGGCCGACCCAGCTCCCGTGCGTTCCCGTGCATCGAGAAAACTGGAGTAGTGGAGAACACCGGAATTTAGATAGTCAACCAGATTGTACATACGGATTGCTAGGCTACGGGCATTGGGCGGCAACTCACCGATACTGCTCGCTGAGGCATCGAACATTGCCCGTGACAAGCGAAAATCCAGCGGGACACCGCGAGGGTTCGTCTCACGGACTACGCTTTGAGCGAAGATTAGCTGGAGATTCTGTCCCGTCTCGGCGGCAATCGCTCGTGAGAGGGAGCGTATTGTCCGTTTCGGACGCAGCCACAGCTCCCAGAGCAGCATTCCTCCAATCCCGCTGAACGCTCCCCCGATAATACCGAGAATTGCTGCGGTAGCCATGGCCTTGCGACACTCAGCGGCCGGGCGTCGTGGAAGCGGGTGTTTTCGCCGTGTCCGCGGGGGCGGGCGCGGGCGGGGCCGGCGCGGGAGCGGGCGCCGCGGCGGTCGGAGCGGGCGCGGGGGATGTCCGGGCCGCCGCGCTGTCGGTCTTCGCGGGCGCAGTGCCG
This sequence comes from Longimicrobium sp., assembly GCA_035715345.1. Taxonomy (GTDB): domain Bacteria; phylum Gemmatimonadota; class Gemmatimonadetes; order Longimicrobiales; family Longimicrobiaceae; genus Longimicrobium. The sequence goes on along the minus strand of DASTLD010000513.1, from coordinate 7,218 downwards.
GCGCTGTCGGCGCGCACGCCCAGGATCCGCGGGGCGGCGGCCGCGGGCGTGGCCGCCACGCGCGCCGGGGCGGGAGACGCGGGGCCGCTGCGCCCCCGGATGTCGCGGAAGGAGACCGGCGTGCCCGGCGCCACGCGGCGGCTCAGGAACATCACGTCCCAGTTGGTCAGCCGCACGCACCCGGCGCTCTCCGCGTAGCCGATGGTCTCGGGGGATTTCGTCCCGTGGATGCCGTAGTGCGGCGCGGACAGGCTCATCCACACTCTCCCGACGGCGCTGTTGGGGCCGGGGGGGATGAGCGCGTCCGGCTTCCAGTCCGCCACGTGCGCCAGCAGCTTGGGCTGGTAGCGCCACCACGGGTTGTCGTGGATGGAGGTGACGCTGAAGTCGCCGTTGGGCGACGGGTCGATGGTGGAGCCCAGCGTGGCCGCGAAGTGGTACAGGATGCGGCCGTTTGCGTCCAGCGCCTGCAGGTAGTTGCCGGAGCCGGACACCACGAGCTGCCGCACCTCGCCCGGGGCGCGGGCCTCGGGGGCGCGCACCGCGGGCACGTTCAGGCGCGTGCCCGCCGCCACCCGCGCCAGGTCCACGCCCGGGTTCAGGCGGCGCAGCACCTCCGGCGTGGCGTGGAACACCTCGCTCAGCTTCTCCGGCAGCGACTCGTAGCACGAGCAGTTGAGCCGCGCGTGCTCGTAGATGTTCGCGGGGATGGCGACGAACGGCCCGCGCACGTCCTCCGCCGTCAGCACGTGCTCGCGCACCGGGTCCGCCGCGCCGGCCACCAGCGCCAGCCGCGCGTAGGTGATGGAATCCACCGCGCCCGTGGTGCGCAGCCCCTCCCGCGCCTGGAACCAGGTGACCGCCGTCTGCGTGTTGCGCCCCCAGCGGCCGTCCAGCATGCCGGTGGAGAAGAGCGCGCGGTCCAGCATCACCTGCACCCGCAGCACGGACGGGCCGGAGTGGCCGCGGCCCACGGGCAGCCGCGGCGGCGCGTTGACCGTCAGCGCGCTGATGGCCTCCCAGCGCTCCGGGGCCGGCCCCGCGCTGCCCAGCGACGTGTCCGCCCGCACCGCCGCCGCCGGGGTGACGCCGGTGCGGCGCGTCGCCGGACGCGTCGTGGGGGTGGCCGGCGTCGTGCGGCGCGCGGGGGGCCGGGCGCGCACGGCGGGCAGCGTGGCCGGGCGGAGCGTGGTGGTCGCCGGGCGCGCCTGCGCGGTGGCGTCGGCGGACGGGAGCAGGACGAGCGCGGCCAGCGCCGCCAGGACGGCGCGCGTGCGGGAGAGCATGGGTTCCGGGGTCCTTCGGAGAGAGGGCACTTCCGGGTCGGGTACGGCGGGGGCGGGGCTCGGGCGGCGGAAATGTAGTGGCCCGGCCCTGCGCCGGACAAGAACTTCGTCGGCGTGTACGGGTCGGGGCGCGCGCGGGTTTCCGGTTGACGCAAGCCGCGCGTCCGGTGACATTTGAAGCCGCTGGAGGGATGGCAGAGTGGTTGAATGCACCGGTCTTGAAAACCGGCGGCCGCAAGGCTCGTGGGTTCGAATCCCACTCCCTCCGTTGGTGTCGATCACGGATATCGGCGAGTGCAGGATGGTGCCTCCCTTACGCGGAGGCCCCCTCCCAAACCCTCCCCCAACTTCGGGGGAGGGCTTTTTCTGCTCAGGAGGTGAAGCTCCGGCGAGAGCCGATATCCCCCTCCCGCAGTTCTCTGCGCCCTCCGCGTCTCTGCGTGAGACCGCAGTTCAAGGCGCGGATGCCGGCAGCAGGTGCACGGTGAAGGTGCTGCCCGCGCCGGGCCGGCTCTCGGCGGTGATCTCGCCGCCGAGGGCACGGGCCAGCTCGCGGCTGATGGCCAGGCCCAGCCCCGTGCCCTGCCGCACCCGCGTCAGGTCCGCGTCCAGCTGCACGAAGGGCTCGAACACGCTGGCCAGCTTGTCCGCCGCGATGCCGACGCCGGTGTCGCGCACGTGCACGCGCACCGCCTCCGCGTCCGCCTGCCACCCCAGCCACACGGACCCGCCCGCGTCCGTGAACTTGACCGCGTTGGAGAGCAGGTTCAGCAGCACCTGCTCCAGCTTCTCGCGGTCCGCGCGCACCACCGGCGCCGGCCCGCCCTGCTGCCGCGAGAAGCTGATGCCGCGCCCCTCCGCCTGCGGCGCGATCAGCGCCTCCACCTCGTCCAGCACCGCGTCCAGCGGCACGTCGGCGATGTGGAACTCGATGCGCCCCGCCTCCAGCTTGGCGAAGTTCAGCACGTCGTTGATGAGCCCCAGCAGGTGCCGCTGCGCGCGCTTGACCTTCTCCAGGTCCACCTCCTGCTCCGGCGTAACCGGCCCGCGCAGGCCCATGTGGATGAGGTCCACGTAGCCGCCGATGGCGTTCAGCGGCGTGCGCAGCTCGTGGCTCATGCTGGCCAGGAACTGGCTCTTGGCCCGGTTGGCGCTCTCCGCCTCCGCCCGGGCCGCGCGCTCCGCGTCGTACAGCCGCGCCCGCTCCAGCGCGCTGGCGCACTGCCCGGCCAGCGCGCGCAGGAACAGCGGCAGCTCGGGGTCGAAGCTCTGCGGCTCCGCGAAGCTGAACGAGATGGCGCCCACCGGCCGCCCCTCCACCAGCACCGGCGCCGCCGCCAGGGCCGGGAAGCCGGAGGACACGTTGACCGCGGAAAGCTCCGCGTAGCGGGCCTCCCACTCCTCGCGGCCCGCGATCAGCACCGGCTCGCCGGAGAGCACCGCGTCCGACACCGGCCGCCCCGGGGTGAGCGGAAAGCGGCGGAAGCGGGCGGCGGTCTCGTCCGGGTACCCCGTGGTTCCCGCCGTCTCGAACTCCGTCCCCAGCTCGTCCAGCAGCACCAGCGATCCCGCGGACGCGCCCACGGCCGCCACCCCCGCGCCCACCGCCACCTCCGCCACCGCCTCCGGCGACAGCGCGCCGGCCAGCGCGTTGGCCACGTCCAGCAGCCGCCGCGCCCGGTCCGCGGCGCGCTCCGCGGCCGCGCGCGAGCGGCGCTCGCCCTCGTGCAGGCGCCCGTTATCGATGGCCACCGCCGCCCACCCCGCGATGCCCACCGCCACCCGCTCCGCCCGCTCCGTGAACACCCCCGTCTCCGCGTGGCCGAAGAAGAGGCCGCCCAGCACCTCGCCGGTCCGCGACACCACGGGGACGGCCAGGTAGCTGCGCACCGGCAGGTGCCCCTTGGGCATGCCGTGGTGCGGCGCGTTGCGGCCGTAGCGGGGGTCGCGGGTGATGTCGTCGCTGCGCACCACCCCCTCGCCGTGGAAGGTGGGGGCGAACACCTCCGTGTTGCGCGGCATGGGAAAGCGCTCGAACGCCGAGCGCGGCGCGCCGGACAGCGTGTAGAGCGTGTACGACCCGCCCTGCTCGTCCAGCACGTTGTAGAAGAAGGCGCCGAACTGGGCGGCGGTCAGCGCGGTGGCCTCGTCCGTGGCGGTCTGGACGATGGCGTGCAGCTCCGTGTGCGAGGTCAGCGTGACGCCGATGCGGTGCAGCGTCTCCACCAGCCGGGCCTCGTCCTCCACCGCGGCGGCGGCGGCCTCGTTGGCCCGCACCAGCTCCTGGTTGGCGGCCTCCAGCTGCTCCGCCAGCGCGGCGGACTCGTGCACCTCGCCCTCCAGCCGCCGCAGCAGCTCGCCGCGGTCCTCCTCCGCCAGCCGGTGCTCGTGCACGTCGTGCAGCGTGCCCACCCACTCGCGCACCTGGCCATCCGCGTCCAGCAGCGGCACCCCGCGCGCGTGGAACCAGCGGTAGCCGCCGTCCGCCATGCGCAGGCGGTAGTCGCACTCGTAGGTGGCGCGCGCGTGGTAGGCCTGCCACCACAGCCGGCGCACCCGCTCCCGGTCGTCCGGGTGCAGCGCGTCCGCCCACCCCTCGCCGCGCACCTGCTCCGGCGTCTGCCCCGTCAGCCGGCGCCACACCGGCATGTCCTCCACCATGCCGCGCGCGTCGGTGGCCCACACCGTCACGGCGTCGGACTCCACCAGCGCGCGCAGCCGCTCCTCGTTGCGCAGGCGCGCGGCAACGGGGTCGGGCGGCTCGGCCCGGGAGGGCAGGGCGTCGGAGACGGTCATCCGGGTCCGTGGGAAAGATGAGGCGGCACGGGAGATTCCGGCCGCGGCGTCCAGCGTACGCGCAAGGTTTGCGCCCCACCCCGAAAGTCCCCCGCGCCGGCCGGTGGATGGTCCATGCCTTGCATCTTCTGTTTCCGATTCGGCCGGGGCGGCGGACTACACCTGTTTCTCCCGGCGCGCCGGGGCGGCCCGGGCATTGCGCCCCGCCCGGCGGGCGCGTATCCATCGCGAACGGATTCCGCCTCGAACGCGCCCCCACGGGGGCGGCCCGATTCCGTTGCACGTCCAACCGGCAGACCCGCCACCGGGAAGCCGGTTTCTGGTATTTCCGTTCCTTCTCACGCAGCAGGAGCCTGAATGGTGCCCCAGGCCGACGACCGCACGCCCGACGCCGTCCCGCCCGCCGACGCCGGCGCGGACGCGCCGCCGCCCCCCGCCGCGGAGGCGGGCCCGCCCCCGCGCGCGCGCCGCGGCCGGCGCCCCGCCGCGGACGCTCCCGTGGAGGCCGCGGCCCCCGCGCCGGAGCCGCCGGTGGCCGAGGCGGCCCCCGCGGCAGGGAACGGCGCCCCGCGCCGCCGCCGGCGCCTGCCGGTGGCCGGCAACGGCGCCCCCGCCGGCGACGGGGACGGCGGCGCGCCCGGCGCGGCCCCGCCCCCGGTGGAGCCGGTGATCGTGGCGGACGCCCCGGCGGAGCCGGTCGCGGCGACGGCCCGCGCGCGCCGCGGTGCGCGCGGCCGCACCCGCGCCCCCGCGCTGGCGGCCGCCGGCGCCGGTGTCGGCGACGACGACGCCCTCGACGACCCGGGCCTGGGGCTGGGCGGCACCATCGACCGGCGCGACCTGCGGCGGCTGCTGATGGGGCTGCGCGCCATGCGCGCCGGCGACTTCACCGTGCGGCTGCCGGACGTGGCCGGCGACCCGCTGATCGAGGAGATCGCCGACACCTTCAACGAGATCGCGCAGGTCAACGAGCGGATGGCGCAGGAGATCACCCGCGTCAGCTCCACCGTGGGCCGCCAGGGCCAGACCACCGACCGCGCCAGCGTGGGCACGGTCGACGGCGCCTGGGCCTCGCAGATCAACGCCGTCAACTCCCTCATCTCCGACCTGATGACGCCCACCACCGAGGTGGCGCGCGTGCTCTCCGCGGTGGCGCGGGGAGACCTGTCGCAGAAGATGGTGCTGGAGATCGACGGCAAGCCGGTGCAGGGCGAGTTCCTGCGCATCGCCACCACGGTCAACACGCTGGTGGACCAGCTCTCCGCGTTCGCCAGCGAGGTGACGCGCGTGGCGCGCGAGGTGGGCACGGAGGGCGTGCTGGGCGGCCAGGCGGAGGTGCCCAACGTCGCCGGCACGTGGAAGGACCTGACGGACTCCGTGAACTTCATGGCGTCCAACCTGACCGGGCAGGTGCGCGACATCGCCCTGGTCGCGACCGCCATCGCCAACGGCGACCTGAGCCAGAAGATCACCGCGGGCGTGAAGGGCGAGATGCTGGAGCTCAAGGACACCGTCAACACGATGGTGGACCAGCTCTCCGCGTTCGCCTCCGAGGTGACCCGCGTCGCGAAGGAGGTGGGCACGGAGGGCAAGCTGGGCGGGCAGGCGCGGGTGGAGGGCGTGGCGGGCGTGTGGCGGGACCTGACGGACAACGTGAACCAGCTCGCGGGCAACCTGACGGTGCAGCTCCGCGACGTGTCCGCGGTGGCCACGGCCATCGCGGACGGCGACCTGACGCGCAAGATCACGGTCGAAGCGGCCGGCGAGATCCTGCAGATCAAGGACGTCATCAACTCCATGGTGGACCGGTTGGGCGTGTTCGCGAGCGAGGTGACGCGCGTGGCGAGGGAGGTGGGCACGGAGGGCATCCTGGGCGGGCAGGCGGAGGTGCCCAACGTGGGCGGCACGTGGAAGGACCTGACGGACGCTGTGAACTTCATGGCGGGCAACCTGACCAGCCAGGTGCGCAACATCGCCGACGTGACCACGGCCGTGGCCAACGGCGACCTGAGCCGCAAGATCACGGTGGACGTCAAGGGCGAGATGCTGGCGCTCAAGGTCACCATCAACACGATGGTGGACCAACTCTCCAGCTTCGCGTCCGAGGTGACCCGCGTGGCCAAGGAGGTGGGCACGGAAGGGAAGCTGGGCGGCCAGGCGCGGGTGGAGGGCGTCGCGGGCGTGTGGCGCGACCTGACCGAGAACGTGAACCAGCTCGCGGGCAACCTGACCGTGCAGCTCCGCGACGTGTCCGCGGTGGCGACGGCCATCGCCAACGGCGACCTGACGCGCAAGATCACGGTGGAGGCGGCAGGCGAGATCCTGCAGATCAAGGACGTGATCAACTCGATGGTGGACCGGCTCTCCGTGTTCGCCGACGAGGTGACGCGCGTGGCGCGCGAGGTGGGCACGGAGGGCGTGCTGGGCGGGCAGGCGGAGGTGCCGAACGTCGCGGGGACGTGGAAGGACCTGACGGACTCCGTGAACTTCATGGCGTCCAACCTGACCGGCCAGGTGCGCAACATCGCAGACGTGACCACGGCCGTGGCGCGCGGCGACCTCTCGCGCAAGATCACCGCGGACGTCAAGGGCGAGATGCTGGAGCTGAAGAACACCATCAACTCGATGGTGGACCAGCTCTCCAGCTTCGCGTCCGAGGTGACGCGCGTGGCCAAGGAGGTGGGGACGGAGGGACGGCTGGGCGGCCAGGCCAAGGTGGAGGGCGTGGCCGGCGTGTGGCGCGACCTGACGGACAACGTGAACCAGCTGGCCGGCAACCTGACCGTCCAGCTGCGCGACGTGTCGGCGGTGGCCACCGCCATCGCCAACGGCGACCTGACGCGCAAGATCACGGTGGAGGCGGCCGGCGAGATCCTGCAGATCAAGGACGTGATCAACTCGATGGTGGACCGGCTCTCCGTGTTCGCCGACGAGGTGACGCGCGTGGCGCGCGAGGTGGGCACGGAGGGCGTGCTGGGCGGCCAGGCGGAGGTGCCGAACGTCGCGGGCACGTGGAAGGACCTCACGGAGTCCGTGAACTTCATGGCCAGCAACCTGACCGGCCAGGTGCGCAACATCGCCCTGGTGACGACGGCCGTGGCCACGGGCGACCTGAGCCAGAAGATCACGGTGGACG
>DASTLD010000512.1:0-6109 GCA_035715345.1 Longimicrobium sp. | reverse complement strand
TGGACTTGCCGGCGCCGTTGGGGCCGATGATGCCCGTCAGCCCCGGGCGGAAGGAGATGTGGGTGTCCGCGTGCTGGCGGAAGTTGCGCATGCGCAGGCTCAGCAGCCGCATGGCGTCAGCCCTCGTCCACGGTGCGGTCCACGTACTCCGTGCCCAGCTCCACCAGCCGCGGCCGCTCCACGCGCCTGTCCTGGATCTCCCACTTCTCCAGGAAGCCGGCCACCTGCTCGCGCAGCGTCTGGCGCCGCACGGGGGCGCCGGAGCCCACGCGGCGGCGCACCTCCGGCGGGCGCACGTCCAGGTGGAAGTGCACCGCCTCCGCCTTCCAGTCGCGGATGCGCCGGTGGTTCAGCTCGCGCACCACGCCGCGGGGCACGTCGAACACCAGCAGCCGCACGATCTTGCCGCGCAGCCCGTCCTGCACCTTGGAGACGGCGCGCAGGATGGCCTCGTCCAGCTCCGCCGGTCCCAGCTCGCGCGCGCTGACCTTGGGCAGGTCGACCATGGTGCGCGTCTCCACGGCGTGGAACTCCGCCTGGCGCGCGTCCGTGTCGTAGACCAGGAAGCCCTTCTCCTCCTTCTCCGCCCAGATGTTGGTGGAGGTGCGCTCCAGCCCGCCGGCGTACCACGCGTTGCGCTCGATCTCCTGGCAGGAGTGGTGGTGGCCCAGGGCAATGTAGTCCCACTCGCCCCAGCGGATGCTGGACTCGTCGATGTTGGCGCCGCCGTACTCGGAGATGTAGCTGAGCTTGGCCGCGCCGCGCGGGCCCTGGAGCTGGCCGTGCAGCAGCAGCACGTTGTGGCGCGCGCCGGGGTCCGCCTCGCGGCGCGGGGGATCCTCGGTGAAGAGGGCCACGTGCGGCTCGCAACGCACCGTGGTCTCCAGCTCCGGCAGGCGCAGCATGCTGCAGTCGTCGCACACCACGCGCACGCCGCCGATCTCCTTGAACAGGTTGAGGATGTTGCCGGTGTCGGCCGAGCGGGGCGAGTCGTGGTTGCCGGCGATGACCACGATGGGCACGTCCGGCAGCCGGTCCGCCATCAGGCTGAACTGGCGGAAGGCGTCGGCGATGGCGGTGTTGGAAGGGCGCACGGTGTGGAACACGTCGCCCGCGACCAGCACCAGGTCCGGGCGCAGCTCGATGACGCGCGCCACGGCCTGGCGGAACGCCTCCGCGACGTCCGCCTCGCGCACGTTCATCCCCCGCTGGTTGACGCGGTGGTAGGCGCGGTAGCCCAGGTGCAGGTCCGCCAGGTGCGCGATCCTCAACTTGTGGCGGCGGGCTGGGGGGAGTACGATTGATGCCCGCGCCGCGGCCCGCGCGCCGGGGGGCCGAACCGCCCCGGCGGCGGGGTGTACCGGTGCGCGCGCCGCCCGACGTCCGGCGCGGTGCGCGCATCCCGATCCGTGTTCCTGCGATTCATGGCCAAGCCGAGCGACGCCCAGAGCAAGAAGAAGAAAAAGAAGGTCTCCCCGGAGGAGAAGCACCGCCAGCTCCAGGAGCGGGTGGAGGCGCTTCCCTACGCCATCACCCACCTGCAGGGCGAGGGCAAGTGGTTCCGGGCGGGGATCGTGAAGTACCTGGCCGGACCCATGCTGCGGATGATGAACCGCATGATGGACCGGCAGCGCTACCGCGGCCCCACCGGGCAGAAGCTCAAGCAGTCGGAGCAGATGAAGCGGCACCTGGAGCAGCGGCGCAAGGCCATGGAGTACATCCAGGGCGAGATGGCGCGCGCGCAGAAGAAGGCGCAGAAGCGCAAAGGGCCGCGCTAGTCCGCCGCCGCCGTGGCCGCCCGCCCGCCGCGCCCCCCCGCCGGGGGCGCGGCTTCGTTTTGCCCCTGCCGGTCGCGGTACACCGTCGCACACGCGATCTCCGGCCACTCCGCCGCGGGCCACGGCTCGAACAGCCCCGCCCGCGCGGGGAACGACACCCCGGGCTCCGCCGCGGCCGCCAGCAGGAAGTTCTGCCGCTCGGGAAAGTCGCGTCCCAGGTGCGCGTACAGGGCCACGCTGGGAAAGGCGCGCGCCGCCGTGCGCACCGTGGACCAGAGCCGGCACTCGCCCTCGCCGCGCGCCACGCCGATCAGGTTGACCAGCAGCTCGCCGCCCGGCCGCAGCAGCCCGCCCAGCAGGGCCAGCGCTTCCACCGTCACCAGGTGGTGGGGCACCGCCTCCGTGCCGTCGTACACGTCCAGGAAGACGCGGTCGTAGGCGCCGGGCTCCAGCCCCTGCGCCACCGCGCGCGCGTCGCCGTGCAGTGAGACGATGCCGTGCTCCGGCTTGACGCCGAACCAGCGGTAGGCGGCGCGGGTCACCGCGGGGTCCAGCTCCACCACCGTCACCGCCGCGGACGGGTCGTCCTCCGCGATGCGGCGGGGCAGCGTGTAGGCGCCGCCGCCCAGGAACAGGTAGGCCGCGCCGCGCGGGGCGCCCTCCAGCAGCCAGCGCTCCGCCGCCGCCACGTAGGCGAAGGTGGGCGCGCCGCTGCGCTCCTGCTCGCCGCTCTCGATCTCGTCGTTGACGTACAGCCGCACCTCCGGCTGCCGCTGCTCGCCCGGGTGCACCAGCCGCGCGACGCGCAGGGTGCCGAACGCCGTCTCCTCCTCGTGCAGCACCTCTTCCGCCGAGTCCGGCGCCGCGGCGGCGTGCATGGGAAAGAAGAGGGGAAAGGTGAGCAGCGCGCCCACCCCCAGCAGCAGCGGCCCCGGCGCCAGATCCGGCAGCAGGAACAGCCCCGCCAGCGACGCCCCCACCGCCGCGCCGCCCAGCACGCCCAGCACGATGCCGTCCCCCGCGCCGGGCGCGGGCGCGGCGTCGTCCGCCGGGCGCGCGGCCCAGGCGGCCAGCGCGGGGAGCAGGAAGCCGATGGCGTAGACGGGGATGCCCACCAGGAAGAGCAGCGCCAGCGCGCGCCCCATGCCCCCGAAGCGCTCGCCGCCCACGCCCTGCCAGGCGGTGCCGAAGATGCCCGCGACCGCCAGCGAGACGCCCGCGCCCACCCAGCGCCAGGTGGGCGGCGACCCCGCGGGGGGGCCGGGCGCGCCGGCCCAGAGCCCCGCGGCCAGCGCCGCGGACAGCGTGGCCACCAGCCCCCCCGCGGCGGGCAGCACGCCGCCCGCCTGGTAGAGGATCAGGCTGCCCGAGGCAAAGACCAGGACCCCCAGCGCCACGCCCGCCAGGACCGCGCGGACCATGACGGGCCGGGGCACCGGGCGGCGCTCAGGGCTGGAAGCTGCCGAATCCTCCACGATAATAGACCAGCGGGGTTCCAGGGCGGGCGCCGGCGTCGAGCACCCGGCCCACGAAGATGGTATGGTCGCCGCCGGGAAGGGCGGCCGTCACGCGGCAGTCCAGCCACGCCAGCGAGCTTTCCAGCACCGGCGCCCCGCTCTCCGCGGTGCGCCACTCCACGCCGCCGAAGCGGTCGCCGGGGGCGCCGCCGCCCGCGAAGCGCCGCGCCAGCGCCTCGTCCTCCACCGCCAGCACGTTGACCGCGAAGGCGCCGCCCCGCTCGATCCAGCGGTGCGAGCCGCTGGTCTTCTCGATGCACACCAGCACCAGCACCGGGTCCAGGCTCAGCGAGGCGACGGCGCTCACCGTGAGCCCGCAGGGCGCGCCCTTCTCGCGGCAGCACGTCACCACGCAGACGCCCGTGGCAAAGTGCCCCATCACCCGGCGGAACTCGGTCGGCTCGATCATCTGGCAGCGCACCCGGCGGCGGCGTTACGTTCGCGGGGGCGGCTGGCCGGCTCCTTGCTGGGCCGCGCCTGGAGAAACAAAGCGGGCCGGACGTCCTGGGCCGGCCCCGTTCCGGACCTTCTCGCGAAGACCGTGCGATGCGCGTTCCCGCAGCACGCGCCGCCCCGGCGGCGGCGCTCCTGATTCTAACCGCTCTGTCCGCCTGCGACAACGTCGAATGGGGCGGCGCCTCCGTCCAGATCGTCAAGCCGCCCCCGGCGGGGGGCGAGGCACCCGCGGCGCCGGACCCGGGCACCGTGGCCGGGCTGGACCTGCCGCGCGGCGCGGTGCTCTTTCACGTGACGCGCAGCCCCAACGGCGGCGCGCGCCTGGTGCCCGTGGCGGAGATCTCGGCGGACTCGCTGCGCACCATCCGCAAGCCGTCCGGCGTGGCGCCGGAGGCGTACGAGAGCCGCTTCCGCGCCGCGGTCATGCCCACCAACGCGCAGTTCGTGCTCTTTCGCCGCGGGGCGCAGGTGGGCACGCTGACCGTGCAGGCGCCGGCGGCCTCCACCGCCTGCGGCGTGCCGACCGCGTCCGGGCAGGCCATCACCGTGGCGGCCGCCGCGGCGGAGACGGAGTTCCTGGCCTTCCGCAAGGGCCTGGAGCCGGACGTGATGGGCGAGTACGCGCCGCCGCAGGTGCAGGGCACCATCCGCCGCTACGGGCCGCTGGTGGCGGAGCGGCTGGTGCTGGCGGGCGGACTGCCGCGCCCGCGCAGCTGGACGGGCGCGCAGCGCGACCTGCAGGCGCTGGACGCGGAGCGCGGCGGGCACCCGGAGATGGCGGCCACCTTCCTGGTGGGCGACAACCTGGGCCTGGGCGCGGGCGAGCCGGACGGGTGGAGCGTGTTCTACCTGGCCTCGTACGAGAGCCGTACGGGGTACAACCCGTTCTACTCGGAGGTGCGCCGCTACGACCGCACGGGCAAGGCCGCGCCCAAGCTGGTGGACCACCTGAACTGGAACGGGCAGGGAGAGTCCGAGCTGCTGGTGCAGGTGTTCGGGCCGCGCGAGGCGTGGTACGAGGCCATCTCCAAGGACCGGGGCACCTGGCGCAAGGTGTGGGAGGCCGGCCGCTGCATCGACGTGCAGACCCCCACCGGCCGCGAGACCGTCGGCGCCGCCGAGCGCACCGCCCCCGCGCGGTAGCCGGCGCGACGGCGGACACGGAAGAGGGGCGGATGCAGCGCGCATCCGCCCCTCTGCCATTCCGGACGCGGCAGATTGTTCAGCGCACCGGCGGAAGCGTCTCCCTGGCGGATCTCGGGGGATACGACACGATGCGGTCCTGGTGCTGCCGTTCGATCTCGCGCAGGTACTCCGCCAGCGCCTCCGAGTCTCCGTCGAACTTCGCGAGGAGCTTTTCCCGCATCCTGCGGGTCTCCTCCACGATGGGATCGGTCCAGGTCGCATCCCCCCGCTCGACCATGCTCAGGCCTTCGCGTCGTTCGGCGAGGCATCGGCGGCCTTACCGGAACCCGCGCGCTCTGCACGAGCGAGCTTCTCCGCCAGGTAAGCCTCGTACTCTTCGTTCATCCGCTGCATGAGCAGGTTGAGGTCTCGGCCGCACTCTTCCCACATTCGCTCGCGGATGCGGTGGACCTCTTCGACGATCGGATCTCTCCACATGGCTCTCACCCCCCTCACTTAGATCGATCGATGTGAGGTCCATGGGATAACAGTAAGGCCACCGGCAGACGCTGTCTACTCCGTCCATAACCGGCCAGCCGAGATCTGCCTACTCCCAGAAGCGGACGGTGCCGTGCTCCGTCACCACGGCGTCGAGGCGGGAGTCCCAGTCGTCGGCGGGGAGGGGAGGGACCTCCTGGGCGGCGAAGAAGAGACCGCAGCGGAAGGCGCGCCACTCCGGATGCGCGAGCAGGCGGTCGTAGTAGCCGCCGCCGCGGCCCAGGCGATGGCCCTCGCGGTCCCACGCGAGACCGGGGACCAGGGCGGCGTCGATCGCGCTCACGCCGACGGCCTCGCAGGCGCCGGGATCGGGCTCGCGGATGCCGTAGCGGCCGGGGCGCAGGTGGGCCAGGTCGCCGACCGCGTGCAGCGACAGCGCGCCCTCTCCCAGGCTGCGCGGATAGACGGGGGTGATGCCGCGCCGCAGCGCCTCGCGGGCGATCTCGTCCGTCGCCACCTCCTCGGGCAGCGAGGCGAAGAGCAGGAGCATGCGCGCGCCGGCGATCTCCGGCACCGTCCACAAGCGGCGCGCGATCCCGGCGTCGGCCGCGGCGCGCGCGTCGGGCGCCAGGGCGCGCAGGCGCTGGCGGGCCTCAGCGCGGAGGGCGGGCTTGCTCACGGCCCGGCCAGCGCGGCGGCCACCTCCGCCGCGACGCGCGCGTTGTTGAGCAGCAG
>DASTLD010000511.1:0-15211 GCA_035715345.1 Longimicrobium sp. | reverse complement strand
ACCCGCGGCAAGCTGGAGGCGCTGGAGCGCGCGGCCGGGGGCGCCACGGAGCTGCTGATGGACGCGCACGTGGAGCTGGACCGCCGCGCGGCGCGGCTGCAGCGCCAGACGCGCGTCCTCTACCTGCTGCGCAAGCTGCTGGAGAAGCACCTGGAGGGGATGGACCCGCGCGAGCTGGCGGCGGAGGTGGTGCGCACGGTCGCCGAGGCGTTCGGCGGCGGGCGCTGCTCGCTGCTGCTGGTGGACGAGCGCTCCGCGGGGCGCGAGCTGCGCCTGGGCGCGGCCATCGGCCTGCCGCCCGCCGTGGACGCGGGCGAGCTGCGCATCCCGCTGGGCACCGGCATCGCCGGCGGCGTGGCGGGGTCGCTGGAGCCCGTGGTGGTGCGCGACCCCGGCGACGGCGACCCGCACGCCCTGGTGCGCGACGACTGGTACACCACGCCCGCCTTCGTCTCGATGCCGCTGGCGGCGCGCGGCAAGGTGATCGGTGTGCTGAACCTGACCAACTTCCGCGCCGGCACGGTGGACGACGCCGAGGTGGAGCAGCTCCGCCTGGTGGCCCTCTGCGTGGGCCTGCTGGCGGACCACGCCCGGCTGGGGCTGCGCCTCTTCAACGGCCGGGCCGCCTGAGCTGAGATGACGACCGCGAGCCCCCCGCCTCCGCCGGAGACCGACCTGGCGGAGCTGATCCGCCGCGCCTCCGCCCGCCCGCTGGACGCGGACGAGGCGGAGCGCGCCTTCACGGAGGTCATGGAGGGCCGCGCCACCCCGGTGCAGATGGCGGCGCTGCTCGTGGCCATCCGCGTGCGCGGCGCGGTGCCGGCAGAGGTGGCGGGCGGCGTGCGCGCGCTGCGGCGGGCCATGGTGCCGGTCCCCACGCCGCCGGAGGGGCTGGTGGACACCTGCGGCACGGGCGGCGGCGCGCTGACCACGTTCAACATCTCCACCGCGGCGGCGCTGCTGGCGGCGGGCGCGGGCGTGCGCGTGGCCAAGCACGGCAACCGCAGCTTCACCAGCCGCTGCGGCAGCGCGGACGTGCTGGAGGCGCTGGGCGTGCGGCTGGAGCTGGACCCGGAGCGCGAGGCGCGCGTGCTGCGCGAGTGCGGCATCGTCTTCATGTTCGCGCCGCTGCACCACCCCGCCATGCGCCACGTGGGCCCCATCCGCCGCGAGCTGGCCATGCCCACGCTGATGAACGTGCTGGGGCCGGTGACCAACCCCGCCGGCGCGCGGCGGCAGGTGGTGGGCGTGAACGACCCCGCGCTGCTGGAGCTGATCGCGGGCGCGCTGCTGGAGCTGGGGCACGAACGGGCCATGGTCGTGCACGGCGCGCCGGGGATGGACGAGCTGAGCCCGCTGGGGCCCACGGAGGTGGTGGAGGTGGGCGACGGCAGGCTGCGGCGCTACACCTTCGACGCCGCGGCGGAGCTGGGGTGGGATGCGTTCGGCGCCGCGGGGCTGGAGGGTGGCGAGCGCCACGAGAACGCCCGCAAGGTGGAGGGCGTGCTGAGCGGGGAGATCGGCGGCTCCGCGCGGGCGGCCACCGTGCTCAACGCGGGCGCCGCCATCTACGTGGCCGGCGCGGCGGAGTCGCTGGTGGCGGGCGTCCGCGCGGCCGAGCAGGCGCTGGACCGCGGCGACGGCATCGCCAAGCTCCGCCAGCTCCGCGACGCCACCGCCGGCTGATCCCGCGTCCCGCCCCGGGAACGTCTGGCGCACCCGGCCCCGGGTGCGTTATCTTCATGGCCCGCACGGATTTCCCCTCCGCGTCGCCCCATCCCCCACCGCAGGACCGACCGATGAAGCGCTACGCCGCACTTGCCCTGCTGCTGCTCGCCGCCGCCTGCTCGGACGTCAGGGACCAGCCGCTGACCGCCCGCACCGTGGCGGAGCTGAAGGGCGCCGACCAGCTGAACGCCGAGGAGCGCGGGCTGCTCGTCTCCTACATGCTGCGCGCGACCCTGGGCACCACCGGCCTGCTGGGAGGTGATACGAAGGGCGCGAAGCTGGACGGCTCCGTGACCATCGGCGAGGCCATCGAGGCGCAGCGCAAGTTCGTGCGCGACGATTCGATCCGCGCCGCCAACGAGAAGAAGGCGGAGGAGCAGCGGCTGGCGCGGCGCAACGCGCAGCTCGCGGAGATGCGCCGGGCGGTGACGGCCGCGGTGGTGGGCAAGGGCTTCCAGGCCGCGGACACGCGCAACTTCCAGTTCCAGGACTACATCACCTTCCGGCTGGAGGTCGCGAACAACGGCAGCAAGCCCATCTCGGGCATCAAGGGCGGCTTCGTGTTCCGCGACCAGTTCGACGACGAGATCATCAGCATCGGCTACAAGCACGACGAGACGCTGGCGCCCGGGGCAAAGGCCACGGTGAACAAGGTCTACGACTACAACCAGTACATGGACGACCACCGCAAGCTGCGCGAGACGCCGCTGGACAAGCTCAAGGTCACCTGGGAGCCGGAGACCGTGATCTTCACGGACGGCACCCGGCTGGAGCTGCCGAAGGACACCGCCTCTACGCGCAGCATCTTCTAACTGCTGGCCTCACGCAGAGACGCAGAGGACGCAGAGAACTGCGGGAGAGAAGCTCGGAATCCCCTGCGTTCACAACGAGTTGTCATCCTGAGGGAGGCGCCGCGCGGCGCCTCCCTTTGCGCATGACCATGGCGCCGACCGAAGGATCTTCTCCGCCTGAGGTGGGGCCAGGGACACGCAATGATGCCCGCTCCTCGGAACCTGGCCGGCGCGCAATGACGCCCCGCCCTCGCACTGCTGCCGTCCGCGCAGGCGGACATCACGTTGTCACAGCCGCGAATTCATTCGCCGGGCCGGCGCCGGCGCCCGTTCTGTGGTTTCGTGCGGTGCCCGTGCGCAATGGTTCCGGAGCGTGCGGCGGGCACCGTCAGGGCGGCGAGAAGATTCTTCGGTCGCGCCGGAGGATCGTGCGGGCGCGAAGACCATCGAGGCGCTCCCTCAGAATGACAACGGGCCGGCGCAGGCGTGGGCCGCGCGCGACGAAGACCGCCCTGCGTCTCTGCGTCCTCTGCGGCTCTGCGTGAGATCAACAACGCGAAAGGCCGGCCCCGCGCACGGGAACCGGCCTTGCTCATGTGCCCGGAAGGCTCAGCGCGAGAAGACCGCGCGGAGCTCGAAGGGGCCGGAGACGGGGGCCTTGGCGGGGCCGTCCAGCACCACCAGCCGCTTGTCGTCCTTGCCCAGCTTGCCCACCACGAAGGGCACCGGGGCCTCGCCGTTGTTCTTCATCATCCTCTCCCTGCGGAAAACGCCGCGAGCCCGCGCGCGCCGGAGCGCGCGGCGGGCCCGGGACACCCGGACGCGGGGGCGGACCATCCGCCCCTCCTCAGTACTTGCGGATCACGCCGACCACGATCCCCTGAATGACCACGTCATTCGCGGGATAGTACATCGGCTGCATGGTGGGGTTGGCCGGCTGCAGCCGCACGCGCGCCCCCTCGCGGTAGAACTTCTTGACCGTCGCGGACCCGCCCGGCGTGCCGTCCGACACCAGCGCCACCACCATCTCGCCGTTCTCCGCCGTCTGGCGCGAGTTGACGATGATGTAGTCGCCGTCGCGGATCTGCTCCTCGATCATGGAGTCGCCCTTGACGCGCAGCACGTAGTTGTTGCCGCGGCGCACCATGTCGTGCGGGACGGTGACCGTCTCCTGCCCGTCCTGGATGGCCTCGATGGGCAGGCCCGCCGCCACCTGGCCCATCAGCGGCAGCTCCAGCGCGGGGGCGTGCAGGTCCGCCCGGACGATCTCCAGCGAGCGGCTCTTGTTGTAGTTCTTTCGCAGGAATCCCTTCTGTTCCAGATTGGTCAGGTGCTCGTGGACGGTGGCCAGCGAGTTGTAGCCGAAGTGGTCGGCGATCTCCTCGTAGCTGGGCGAGTACCCGTTGGTGTCCACGAAGCTCTCGACGTAGTCCAGGATCTGCCGCTGCTTCTTGGTGAGCGCCATCCGCCCTTGCTCCGGTTTTGCGTGAGTTTTGCCGTCCGAACAGGCACCGAAGCAAAATACTAACCGAAGGCATACCGAACTGCAAGAGTCTTGTGCAAGTGAGTGCAAGCATCCTGGACCGGATCGTCGCGTCGAAGCGGGCGGAGGTCGAGAAATTGGCGCCGCGCCTGGCGGAATTCCGCGCAATGGCGCGCGATGCGGAAGCGCCCCGCGGCTTTGCGCGCGCCCTGCGCCGCCGGGACGAGGTGCGCCTGCTGGCGGAGGTCAAGCGCCGCTCCCCCTCCGCCGGCGACATCCGCCCCGGCGCGGACCCGGCGGAGATCGCCCGGGCGTACGACCGCGGCGGCGCGGCGGCGCTCAGCGTGCTGACCGACCGTGACTGGTTCGGCGGTGACCTGGACGCGCTGCGGGCCGTCAGGGCGGCGGTGCCATTGCCGGTCATCCGCAAGGACTTCCTGATTCATCCCGCGCAGGTGTGGGAGGCGCGCGCCGCCGGTGCCGACGCCGTGCTGCTCATCGTCCGCATCCTCCCCGACGCCGTTCTCGCGGAGCTGCTGGGGCTGGCGGGCGAGCTGGGGATGGACGCGCTGGTGGAGGCGCACACGGCGGAGGAGCTGGACCGCGCGCTGGGCGCGGGCGCCGTGCTGGTGGGCGTCAACAACCGCGACCTGGACACCTTCGTGACCGACCTGGACCTCTCCCTCCGCCTGGCCCCGCGCGTGCCCGCCGGGGTGACGTACGTCGCGGAGAGCGGCATCCGCACGGCGGCGGACGTGGACCGGCTGGGCGAGGCGGGGGTGGACGCCATCCTGGTGGGCGAGAGCCTGATGCGGCAGCCGGACGTGCGCGCGGCCGCCGCGGCGCTCGTGGGCCGGCCCCGGCGCGCGGGGGCGCGCCCCGGGTGAGGGAGTGGCCGCCGCGGGTCAAGGTGTGCGGCCTGACCCGCCCGCAAGACGCGGAGGCGGCGGCCGCGGCGGGCGCGCACTACCTGGGCGCCGTCCTGGCCCCCGGCTACCGCCGGAGCGTGACGCCGGACAGGGCGCGCGTTATCTTCAGCAGCCACGCGGCCCTGAAGGTGGGCGTCTTCGTGGACGCGGACCGCGGCCAGGCGCTGGCGGCCGCGGAGGCGGCGGGGCTGGACGTGCTCCAGCTCCACGGCGACGAGTCTCCCGAGCTGGCGGCGGGGCTGCGCGCGGCGGGGTACCGGGTGTGGAAGGCCGTGCGCCCGCGCGGCGCGGACGAGTTCTCCGCGGCGGCGCGGCGCTGGGGCGGGGCGGTGGACGCGCTGCTGCTGGACGGCTGGAGCCCGGACGCGGCGGGTGGCACCGGGGCTCGCTTTCCCTGGACGGAGGTGGCCGCGCGGCTGGACGAGCTGGCGCCGGGAACGCGGCTGGTGGCCGCGGGCGGGCTGCGGCCGGAGAACGTGGCGGACGCGGCGCGGCTGCTGCGGCCGGACGCGGTGGACGTAAGCTCGGGCGTGGAGGGCGCGCCCGGGGTCAAGGACCATGAACGGGTGCGCGCCTTCATTGCGGCGGTGAAGGCGCTTTCGAGGGAGATTTGACGCTTTCCATGGAGTCCGTGTCCGGCGCGGCCGCGGCCGCACCGGAGCAGAGGCATTCGGGCCGCTTCGGCGCGTACGGCGGGCGCTTCGTGCCGGAGACGCTGGTGGCCGCGCTGGACGAGCTGGTGGAGGTGTATGCCGCCGCCGGCGCGGACCCGTCGTTCTGGGCGGAGCTGGACGCCCTCTGGCGCGACTTCGTGGGCCGCCCCACGCCGCTGTACCGCGCCGACCGGCTGGGTACAGCGGCGGGCGGCGTCCGCGTCTACCTCAAGCGCGAGGACCTGAACCACACCGGCGCGCACAAGATCAACAACTCGCTGGGGCAGGTGCTGCTGGCGCGGCGCATGGGCAAGCCGCGCATCATCGCGGAGACGGGCGCGGGGCAGCACGGGGTTGCGACGGCGACGGCGTGCGCGCTCTTCGGGCTGGAGTGCGTGGTGTACATGGGCCAGGAAGACGTGCGGCGCCAGGCGCTCAACGTCTACCGCATGAACCTGCTGGGGGCGGAGGTGCGCCCCGTGGCCAGCGGCACGCGCACGCTCAAGGACGCCACCAACGAGGCCATCCGCGACTGGGTGACCAACGTCCGCGACACGCACTACATCATCGGCAGCGTCGTCGGGCCGGACCCGTATCCCCGCATGGTGCGCGACTTCCAGTCCGTCATCGGCCGCGAGACGCGGGAGCAGGTGCAGGCGGTCGAGGGCCGTCTCCCGGCGGCCGTCGTCGCCTGCGTGGGCGGGGGATCCAACGCCATCGGCATGTTCCACCCCTTCGTGGGCGACGCGGGCGTGGAGCTGGTGGGGGTGGAGGCCGCGGGCGACGGGCTGGACAGCGGCCGCCACGCGGCCACGCTGACGGCGGGAAAGCCCGGCGTGCTGCACGGCTGCCTGAGCTACCTGCTGCAGGACGCGCACGGGCAGGTGGCGGCGGCGCACTCCGTCTCCGCCGGCCTGGACTACCCCGGCGTGGGCCCGGAGCACTCCGCGCTGCGCGACTCCGGCCGCGCGTCCTACGCGTCGATCACCGACGCGGAGGCGCTGGCGGCGTTCGAGCGGCTGGCGCGGCTGGAGGGCATCATCCCCGCGCTGGAGTCGGCGCACGCCATCGCGTACCTGCTGCGCGAGGGCGCCCGCTGGAAGGACGCCGGTCCCGTCGTGGTCTGCCTGAGCGGCCGCGGCGACAAGGACGTCGCGCAGGTGGCGGACATGGCCGCCGCGCGCTGAACGGCGGGCGCCGCCCGGCACCCGCCACGCCACACCCCACGCTCCCATGTCCGAGACCACCCTCCCGCCTCCCGTGCAGACCGACGGCGCCGACCCCGGCGCCGACCCGGCCGCGCGCGCGGCGGTGCAGGAGGTGGTGCGCGGGCTGGCCAAGGCGCTGCGGACGCACCTGCTGTACGAGGGCGCCAGCCCCGCGCTGGACCGCTTCGTGGAGTGGCTGCGCGAGCGCATGGGCGCCCTGTGGGAGCGGCTGCCGCACCTGACGGTGCAGGTGGAGGAGCGCGAGATCCTGTGGGAGGGCGCGCCCGTGTTCGTCGCGGAGGAGCGCGAGAACCTGGCCTTCCTGCTCTACAAGGACGGCGTGCGCGAGCTGAGCTTCGCGCCGGGCTTCGAGGACGGGGACCTGGGCGCCTTCCTGGACGTGCTGGCCCACATCCAGCGCGTGCGCAGCGACGAGGAAGACCTGCTGACGCTGCTGTGGGAGCGCGACTGGCGGGGGCTGCGCTACCGCTACGTGGAGGTGCTGACCGAGAGCGCCACGCTGCCCGAGGAGTCCGGCGCGGCGCCGCAGCGCGTGCCCGCCCCCGCGCAGGAGCCGGAGCCGCCCCCCAGCGCCGGCATCACCACCGAGGACTTCGCGGAGTCGCTGTACTTCCTGGACCAGGGCGAGCTGCGCCGGCTGGAGGCGGAGCTGCGCCGCGAGATGCACCGCGACCTGTGGACCGACGTGCTCAACGGCCTGTTCGACCGCCTGGAGGACGGCGGCGGCGAGCGGCAGGAGCGCATCATCGGCATCCTGGCGGACCTGCTGCCCACGCTGCTGGGCGCCGGCCGGCTGGAGCTTGCCGCCCGGCTGCTGGGCGAGCTGGTGCGCATCGCCACCGGCGGGCAGAAGCTTTCGGCGGGGGTGATGCGGGCGCTGCGCGGGCTCTTCGAGCAGCTCGGCCGGCCGGAGACCATCGCGGAGCTGGTGCGCAGCGTGGAAGAGACGGGCGATGCGCTCCACACGGAGCACCTGGGCGCGCTGCTGGCCTTCTTTCCCCCCGCGTCGCTGCGGCCCCTGCTGCGCGCGGGAGAGACCAGCGGGGCCGCGCGCCAGGCGCTGCTGCAGGCCGCCGAGCGCCTGGCCGCCGCCAACCCCGCCGCCCTGCGCGCGCTGGCGGGGGACGAGGACGCCGCGGTGGCCGCCGGCGCGGTGCGGCTGATCGGGCGGCTCAAGGTGGCGGACGCGGCGCCGGACCTGGGCGGCGTGCTGGCGCGGCCGGAGCCGGCGCTGCGGCTGGCCGCCATCGAGGCGCTGCAGGAGCTGCGTTCCCCCGTCGCCTCCGGCGCCCTGCAGCGCGCCATCGACGACGACGACCGCGACGTGCGCGTGGCCGCCGTGCGCGCGCTGGCCGCGCTGCGCTACACGCCCGCCCGCGCCGCGCTGGAGGCCGCGCTGGACGGCAAGCGCCTGCGCGAGGCGGACCTGACGGAGCGCATCGCCTTCTTCGAGGCGTTCGGCGCGCTGGCGGGGGCGGACGGCGTGGCCCTGCTGGACAGGATCCTCAACGGCAAGACCTGGCTGGGCCGGCGGGAGAGCGGGGAGATGCGCGCCTGCGCGGCCCGCGGGCTGGGGCGCATCCACCACCCCTCCGCGGAGAAGGCGCTCAACGCGTCGCTCCAGGACCCGGAGCCGGTGGTCAAGGCCGCGGTGACCCAGGCGCTGCGCACCGTGCGGGGGACCGCGTGACCGAGGCCGCCGCCCCGCACGCGTCCGCCCTGACGGACGAGGACCGCGACCTGCAGCGCCGCGGCCGCGAGTTCCTGTACGCGGTGGCCACCGCCCTGCGCAACCTGCAGCTCTACCCCCTGGAGAACCAGGCGGTGGTCCACGCGCTGGCGGAGCTGGAGCAGGTCACCACGGACCTGCTGGCCGCCGAGGCGGAGATCACCGTCCGCTACGTGGGCGACTTCTTCTTCATCAACGACCTGCGGCTGCGCATCGACCTGCAGAGCTACGCCACCTTCGGCACCGTGGCCCGCGCGCTGCAGCGCCACGGCATCGGCGAGATGGAGGTGTTCCGCGGGGTCACGCCGCAGGAGTGGACGGCCTTCCTCTCGCTCGTCAGCCAGGATCCGGGGGGAGACGACGCCTTCACGGAGTTCCTGGAGCGCCTGGGCCGCAGCGCCGTGCTGCACATCGCGGTGGGGCCGGACCGCGACAGCGAGCCGGACCGCGACGAGGACGCGCTGCGCATGGCCAAGCGCGCCTACGCGCAGACCGTGGCCGTGGCGCGCGAGGCCATGACGGGGCTGCGCATGGGGCGCGGGGTCAGCCTGCGCCCGGTCAAGCGCGCGGTGCAGTCCATCGTGGACCAGGTGCTGACCAACGAGACCTCGATCGTGGGCCTGACCACGCTGCACGAGTACGACGAGTACACCTTCGCGCACTCGGTCAACGTCTGCATCTTCTCCGTGGCCCTGGGCAAGAAGCTGGGCTTCGACAAGCACCAGCTCTACGAGCTGGGCCTGGGCGCGCTGATGCACGACGTGGGCAAGGTGCGTATGCCCGTGGAGCTGATCAACAAGACGGGGCCGCTGACGCCGGACGAGTTCGAGGTGCTCAAGGAGCACCCCACGGAGGGGCTGCTGGCCATGTTCGACATGCGCGGCCTGGCGGAGCTGCCGCTGCGCCCCATGCTGATGGCCTACGAGCACCACATGAAGGTGGACCAGACCGGCTACCCGCGCTCCACCCGCCCCCGCGACCCCACGCTGTTCGGGCGCATCGTGGCCATTGCCGACGGCTTCGACGCGGCCACCACCAAGCGCAGCTACCAGGCGCAGCCCTGGACGCCGGACCGCGTGCTCAAGGAGATGCGCGACAACCCGCAGCGCGGCTTCGACCCGCTGCTGGTCAAGGCGTTCATCAGCATGACCGGCATCTACCCGGTGGGCACGGTGGTCATCCTGGACAGCTACGAGCTGGCGGTGGTCAGCGCGCGCAACCCGCGGGCGGACCTGCTGCACCAGCCCATCGTCAAGGTCATCTACGACGCCATGGGCACGCCCGTGGACCCTCCCCGCACCCTCGACCTCTCGGAGACGGACCCCGCCACGGGCGTGCCGTTGCGCACCATCATCAAGACCACGGACCCGGAGAAGTACGGACTGCATGTCGGCGACTACTTCGTCTGACCCCTCGCTGGCGGGCGCCTTCACCCGGGCGCGGCGGGAGGGGCGGGCGGCCCTGGTGCCCTACGTGACCGCGGGGCACCCCCGGCGCGAGCACGGCCTGGACGTCCTGCGCGCGCTGGCGGAAGAGGGCGCCGACGTGATCGAGCTGGGCATTCCCTTCAGCGACCCGCTCGCGGACGGGCCCGTCATCCAGCGCTCCACCTGGGAGGCCATCGAGCAGGGCGTGGACCTGCCCTGGACGCTGGAGCTGCTGGCCGCCTTCCGCCGCGAGCACGCCACGCCGGTCGTGCTCTTCACCTACCTCAACCCCGTGCTGCACCACGGCGCCGGGCGCTTCCTGGCGGACGCGCACGCCGCCGGCGCGCAGGGCGTGGTGCTCACGGACCTGCCCGTGGGCGCGGACCCCGCGCTGGAGGGGCTGTTCGCCGCGTCGCCGCTGGACCTGGTCCGCTTCGTGGCGCCCACCACGCGGCCGGAGCGGGTGCGCCGGATCGCCGCGGCGGCGCGCGGGTTCCTGTACTACGTCTCCCGCACCGGCGTCACCGGCGCGCGGGTGGAGCTGCAGGCGGGGCTGGAGCGCGAGATCGCCGCCGTCCGCGCGGTCACGGACGTGCCGGTGGCGGTCGGCTTCGGCATCTCCACGCCCGAGCAGGCGGCCACCGTGGCGCGCGTGGCGGACGGCGTGGTGGTGGGCAGCGCGCTGGTGGAGACGCTGCGCACGGGGGGATTGGACGCGGGGCGGGCGCTGGTGCGGTCGCTGGCGGCGGCCGTGGCGGGGGCGCGCCGCAGGTGAGCCGGCCCGGCGGCGGGGGCACCGCGGCGGCCGTGCTGCGCGCCTACGCGCGGGTGCTGGCGTACGCCGGCTTCGCGGCGGCGCTCGGCGCGGTGCTGTGGCGCACGCCGGACGCGTGGGGGTGGCTGCTGGCCCTGGGCGGCGCGGCCGCCGTGGCGGTGCTGCGCACGGGCGCCGTCTCGCTCTCCAAGTTCGCCTACGTCACCATGACCGTGGTGCCGGTGGGCGCGCTGACGGTGCTGGGCCACCCCGTGCCCGCCGTCGTGGCCGCCTGGCTGGGCACCGCCGCCGGCGACCTGGTGCGCGGCAAGCCCGTCCCCGCCGCGTGGGTCAACGCGGGGCGCGAGGCGCTGGCGGCGCTGGCGGGCGTGGCGGGGTACGCGCTGGCCTCGTCCGCGCTGGACCTGTCGCCGCCGGACCTGTCCATCGGCCACGTGCCCGTCTTCTCCGTGGCCGGGCTGCCGCTGGTGCCCGGCTACTTCCTGGCCTACTTCCTGGCCAGCCGCGGCCTCTTCTACTTCTCGCTGCTCTACCGCGGCAAGCTGACCGCGTCGGAGCGGCTGGTGCTGGCGCGCTACGAGTTCATCTCCGGCGTTCTCGGCGTGCTGGGCGCGCTGGCGGTGGCCGCCGCCTTCACCTTCATGGGCCCGGGGTGGTGGATCATCGTCCTGTTCGTGGGCGTGGCCGGGCTGCTGTCGCGCGGGCTGGTGGTGGAGGCCATCGCCAGCGAGGAGCTGCGCAAGGTGGCGGCGATGGAGGCCGTGATCGCGGCCGGCATGCCGCTGATGGACTCGCTGCGCGGCATCGAGCAGCAGGCCGCGCGCATCATCGACTGGGCCTGGCTGCACGTCTACTCGCTGCGCGGCGACGACCTGGTGCTCATCCATCCCCCGGTGGCGGAGGCGGAGGGCGTGGAGGAGTTCGCGGGCCTGCGCGGCCAGGTGATGCGCAACGGTGAGCCCCTGCTGATGGCGGACGCGCGGCTGCAGATCGGCGACGGGACGGTGCGCTCGCTGGTGCTGCATCCCCTGCAGTACGGGCGCAACACGCTGGGGCTGCTGGAGGTGGCGCACCACCGCGCCCGGATGTACGGCCCCGCGGAGCTGCGGCTGGTGGAGCGCTTCGCGCGGCAGCTCGCGCTGGCCCTGCAGCTCGAGAGCCTGGTGCGGCCCATGACGCTGAGCGCGCGCGAGATCGACGCGCAGCTCCGCACCCTGGGCGGGCGGCTGTCGTCGCTGCGGCAGAGCGGGCAGGGCGTGGCCACCAACGCGGCGGACATCCAGCGCCGCATCACGGACCAGGGGCGGCGCACGGAGCTGGGGCTGGAGGTCACGCGCGCGCTGACCGCCTCCGCGACGGAGATGTCGGACGACGCCTCGCGCACCGCCGGCGCCACGCGCGACACGCGGCTGCTGGCGGCGGAGAACCGCGGCGCCATCGAGCAGGCCATCCAGCGCCTGGTGGAGCTGCGCGACTTCGTGGACGCGGAGGGGCGCGAGCTGGCGCGGCTGGCCGACGCGTCCGGGCAGATCGCCACGGTGGTGGAGACCATCCACGAGATCGCGGACCAGACCAACCTGCTGGCGCTGAACGCGGCCATCGAGGCCGCGCGCGCGGGCGAGCAGGGCAGGGGCTTCGCGGTGGTGGCGGAGGAGGTGCGCAAGCTGGCGGACTCCAGCGCCCGCGCCGCCGCCCGGGCCCGCGAGATGGTGGACGCGGTGCGCGAGCAGATGGGCGTGGCGCTGGAGCGGATGCGGCAGGGCTCCGCGGGCCTGGAGGGCGTGGGCGACCTGTCGCGGACCGCGCTGGAGTCCGTGGAGCGCATCGTCGCCGCCACGGCGGGCGCGGAGGAGCTGACCACGCGCATCGCCCAGCGCGCGGACCAGCAGCGCGAGCGGCTGGCCGGCCTGCGCGACGACTTCGCGGCCGTGTCCGACGCCGCCGCGCAGAACGGCGAGGGCGCCAGCCGCGTGGCGGAGGCCGCGATGGAGCAGGCGCAGACGCTGGAGGAGATCGAGGCCGCCGCCGCCGCGCTCGGCGAGGTCTCTGAGCGCCTGACCGGCTACATCGCCCGCCTCAGCGAGGTGGGGTAGCGGCAGGACTACTCTGCGGCGGCAAGCCCCTCTCGCTCCCGGAGCATGCGGACCACGATGCTCCAGAATTTCTGTGCGTGCTCGGGGAGGTCGAGCCGTGGAAACTCTCGAAGCAACGTCGCAATCGGCGCCAGCCGGCGAAGGTCGGCCATCCTGCCGTCGGTCAGCACCCTCGCAATAACCCGGAGGTTCTCGCCATCGACCTCCTCATCGGGCTTGAGATCCCAGAACAGCCAGGGAAAGTCGCCGTAGCGGTACGGGCGACTGAGGCCATCCAGGTACCGCTCCCGCTCCTCGAGTTCTTGGCGTACCAGTTCGGGATCACGCCTCGGCCACATCGTCCATCGGGGTCTTCGGCTCCCGTTCCGGCGCGCACCGCGGGCTGTAGTAGCGCCGGAGCCAGGCGCTCAGGCCGTCCAGGCCGGGGAACAGCACGCGCTCGGTGATGTTGGCCTGGTCCAGCTTGTCGCGCACCTCCCACTTCAGCTCCGCCGGCAGCACCACCTTGCGCCACAGGTCCGGGTGGCGCTCCAGCCACTCCGCCAGCCCCGCCTCCGGCCCGGACATCACCGAGAAGAGCGCGAACTGGTTCACGATGCGGTCGTCCAGCGACGGCGGCTCGAAGAAGAGCATGAAGTCGTCCCTGGCCAGCCCGTCGAACTGCTCCAGCGACGGCGCGCGGCGGGCCAGCATCTCCACCGTGAACACGTCGCTCCCCTCGCACTCCAGCTCCTCGCGCAGCGGCCCGGGCAGCAGCTCGTGCGTGCGCACGAAGTCCACCATCCAGATCACCCCGTCGCGTTCGAAGTCGCCGGGGCGCGAGGTGGCGAAGTGCATGGCCACCTGCGGGCTGAACGTCCAGTCCAGCAGCCGCGTGGGCAGGCCGTGGTGCTGTGCCACCGCCAGCCAGTTCCACACGGAGTCGAACTGCACGTCGGAGCGCAGGGCGTACTTGCGGAAGTTGCGCAGCAGGTGCTGCTCCATCTCCCTGAAGCTGCCGCCCAGGCGGAAGAGGCTGGTGGTCAGCGGGTAGTCCGCCGTGGACATGCCGCGGAACACGTTCGACGAGCGGATGCGCCCGATCCGCTCGTTGAACGCGTTCTCGTAGAGCACCTCGTTCAGCTCGTTCCAGCTCCCCACCCGGATCTCGCTCATCGCCCCATCGCCTGGCTTCCGTGCACCCGCCGGACGGGGGATGGAGGCAACAACCGTACGCACGCGGTATCGCGCGTGCATCAGCCCCGCGCGGGTGCGGCGGCGGTCACGGCAACGGGGGATGGGCGATGGACGGCGTGGTGCTCTTCGCGGGAAAGGGGAATCCGGCGCTGGCCGCGGCGGTGGCGGAAGCGCTGGGGATGCCGCCGGGGGCGTGTGTCACGGAGCGCTTTCCGGACGGCGAGACGTCCGTGCGGCTGCTGGAGTCCGTGCGCGACAAGGACGTGTACCTGCTGCAGCCCACCTGCCCGCCGGTCAACGACCACGTGATGGAGCTGCTGGTGTTCGCGGACGCGTGCCGGCGCGCGTCCGCGCGGCGCGTGCACGCGGTGGTGCCGTACTTCGGCTACGCGCGCGCGGACAAGCGCGACTGCCGCCGCGAGCCCATCACCGCCAGCATGGTCGCGGGGCTGATGCACACCGTGGGCATCGACCACGTGCTGACGATGGACCTGCACACCAGCCAGATCGAGGGCTTCTTTCCCGGCCCGTTCGACACGCTGACCGCCGTCCCCACGCTGTGCGCCGCGCTGGCCCCCGAGCTGCCCCGCGACGCGGTGGTGGTGTCGCCCGACGCCGGCCGCGTCAAGCTGGCCACGGAGTACGCGCACCGCCTGGACCGGCCGCTGGCGGTGCTGCACAAGCGCCGCGAGAGCGGCACCCGGACACGGACCACGTACCTGGTGGGCGACGTGGAGGGCCGCACCTGCCTGCTGATCGACGACATGATCTCCACCGGCGGCACCCTGATCGAGAGCGTGAGCGCCCTGCGCGACGCCGGCGCGGCGGGCTTCGTCGTCGCCGCCACGCACGGCCTGCTGCTGCGCAACGCCGTCGGCCGCCTGACGGACGCGGGCGTGGAGCGCGTCTTCATCACCGACACCGTGCCGCTCCCCGACGACCCGCGCGGCCTGCTGCGCGTCGTTACCGTCGCGGGTCTCCTGGCGGACGCCGTGCGGCGCCTCGCGGTCGGCGGTTCGCTGGAGGAGCTGTACTGAGGGGCGGATGCAGAAAGGGCGAGGACGGGCCGAGCCGCGCGGCGCGACGGTCCAGCCGGCGGTTGAAACCGCGCCTCCAGGAGCACGAAGTCCGCCTGCGCGGACTGAACGGGTGAGATTCGCGCGCGGCGCAGCGACGGCCGCATTTCCAGGGTAGAGAC
>DASTLD010000510.1:0-3361 GCA_035715345.1 Longimicrobium sp. | reverse complement strand
TCCGCAGCCTGCGCGGCCAGGCGGAGCCGGAGACGGACGGCCGCGAGGGGCTGCGCTCGCTGGAGCTGCTGATCGGCATCTACCTGTCCGCGCGCGACAGCCGGACGGTCTCGCTGCCGCTGGACTACTGAGCGCCGTGGCCACCCGCATCGTGGAGGCGCCGCGCGCCGGGGCCATGCAGGCGGCGCTGCGGCGCGTGTCCGCCACGCCCGTGGTGCTGGACGTGGGGCCCGGCATCCAGCCGCAGGACTACTTTCCCGCCCGCACGCACGTCTGCGTGGAGGCGCACGCGCCGTACGTGCGCCGCCTGCTGGCGGAGCGCGCCGGCGACCCGCGGCTGGTGTGCCTGCACGGCACCTGGCAGGAGGTGCTGCCCCACCTGCCGGACGCCTCGGTGGACACGGCCTTTGCGCTGGACCTGATCGAGCACCTGGAGAAGGACGAGGGCTACGGGCTGCTGCGGGAGATGGCCCGCATTGCCCGGCACCAGGTGGTGGTCTTCACGCCGCTGGGCCTGTACCCGCAGCACTACGACGAGGGCCAGCCGGACGCCTGGGGGATGGACGGCGGGTACTGGCAGACGCACCGCTCCGGGTGGACGCCCGACGACCTGGCGCGCGCGGGGGGCGACTGGGAGGCGGTGGTGTCGCCGGACTTCCACCAGTGGGACCAGCACGGCGGCCGGCTGGCGGAGCCCTTCGGCGCCTTCTGGGCCATCCGCACGCTGGGCCCCGCCCCCGCCGGCGCCCGCGACGCCTGGACCGCGTCGCGCGGCGCGCGGCTGGCGCGGGCGTGGCGCTTTCACCGGGGGCGGCTGGGGCGCTTTGCCCGGTCGCCCGTCAGCTCCGGGCGGCGCTTCGTGCGGCGGCTGGCCGGGCGGGCGCCATGACGCGCGTCCTGGTGGTGGGCGGCACCGGCATGCTGGGCCACAAGCTGGTGCAGGTGCTGGGGGCGGACCCGGCGCTGGAGGTGCACGCCACCGTGCGCCGCCCCCCGCCGCGGGAGTTCGCGGCGGCCGCGGCGTCGTACCACCCGGACGTGGAGATCGCCTACGGCTCCCCGCGGCTGCGCGCCGTGCTGGAGCGGCTGGCGCCGGACGTGGTGGTCAACGCGGCGGGCGCCATCAAGCAGAAGGACCTGTACGCGGCGGTGGACGAGACGTTCTACCTGAACGCCACGCTGCCGCACCTGCTGGCGCTGCTCAACCCCAACCCGGACGGGCGGCTGGTGCACGTCTCCACGGACTGCACCTTCCGCGGCGACCGCGGGGGGTACACGGAGGCGGACCCCGCGGACGCGGAGGACCTGTACGGCCGCTCCAAGGCCGCCGGCGAGGTGGACTACGGGCGCCACCTGACGCTGCGCACCTCGATCGTGGGGCCGGAGATCAGCGGCCACCTGAGCCTGATCGGCTGGTTCCTGTCGCAGCCGCGCGGCTCCACGCTGCCGGGGTACACCAGCGCCATCTACACCGGGCTGCCCACCGTCACCCTGAGCCGCACCATCCACCGGCTGGTCCGCGACGGGGTGCCGCTGTCGGGGCTGTACCACGTGGCCAGCGAGCCCGTCGACAAGTGCTCGCTGCTGCGGCGCGTGAACGGCGCGCTGGGCCTGGGGCACACGCTGGTGCCGGACGACTCCGCGCCGATGGACCGCTCACTGGACGACACCCGCTTTCGCGAGGCGACGGGGACGGCGCGGCCCGGGTGGGACGAGCTGGTGGCGGAGATGGTGGAGGACCTCCGCTCGCTGCCGTACGAGCGCGGCTACCCCGCGCTGCGGGCGTGAGCCGCAGCGGGGCCCTGCCATGCTGAGGCGCTTTCTCCGCGACAGCGCCATCTACGGCCTCTCCAACCTGCTGACGCGGGGGCTGGGGCTGCTGCTGCTGCCGCTGTACACGCGGGTGCTGACCCCCACGCAGTACGGCATGGTGGACCTGCTGCAGGTGTTCCGCACCATCGTGGCGCTCACGGTGGCGCTGGAGATCTCGCAGGGCGCGGTGCGGCTGGTGGTGGACTCGCGCTCGGACGCGGAGAAGCGCGAGCTGGTGTCCACGGCGCTCTGGTTCACCGTGGGCGCGTACACGCTCTTCGCCGTGGTGTCGATGGCGTGGGCCGGGCCGCTCAGCCGCTGGCTGCTGGACGCGCCGGACGCGGCGGGGGCGTTCCGCCTGGCGGTGCTGTACGTGGTGGCGGCGGGGGTCTTCGGGCTGCTGCAGGACCTGCTGCGCTTCGACTTCCAGGCCCGCGCCTACGCGGTGTCGTCGCTGGCCAGCGTGGCGGTGGTGGGGGCGGTGACGGTGGCGCTGCTGCTGGGCACGGAGCTGCGGGTGGGCGCCATCTTCCTGGGCCTCACCGCGGGCAACCTGGTGGGCGTGGCGCTGGCGGCGCGGGCCGCGCGGCGGCGGGTGGGGCCGGTGTTCCGCTGGAGCCGCTGCCGCGACATGCTCGCGTTCAGCATTCCGCTGGTGGTGTCGGGGGTGTCGATCTTCGTGGCCACCTTCATCGACCGCATCGCCATCCGGCAGCTCATGACGGTGGCGGACGTGGGCGTGTTCGGCGTGGGGGCGCGCTTTGCCTCCGTGGTCAGCCTGGGGATGGTGGTGCTGCAGACGGCGCTGACGCCGCTGGTCTACAACCACTACACGGAAGAGGGCACCCCGCGCGAGATCGCGCGCATCCTGCGGCTGGTGGCGGCGCTGTTCGTCCCCGCGGTGGTGGGCCTGGCGGTGTTCGGGCCGGAGATCATCGCGGGGGTCACCACGCCGGAGTACCTGGCCGCCGCGCCGGTGCTGCCGGTGCTGGCCGCCAGCATGGCGCTGTCGCAGTTCTGGGTGTTCGCGCCGGGGCTGGGGCTGGGCCGGCGCACCCGCACGATCGCGCTGCTCAACGTGGGCGCGGCGGCGCTGAACACGGCGCTCAACTACCTGCTGATCCCCTGGTGGGGCATCATGGGCGCGGCGCTGGCCACCCTGTGCGGCGCGGTGATGACCGCCGCGGGATACGTGGCGCTGGGACGGCGCCACTACCGGGTGCCGTACGCGCCCGCGCGGCTGCTGGGCGCGGCGGGGCTGGGCGTGGCGGCGGTGCTGGCCGCGCGGGCGCTGTGGGGCGCCGCGCCGGTGGCGGACGCGGCCGGGTGGGCCGCCAAGGCGGGCTTCTGCCTGGCCGCGGCGGCGGGGGCGGCGGCGCTGCTGGTGAGCGCCGACGAGGTGCGCCGGGTGCCCGCGCTGCTGGCCCGCCGGGCCGGTCCCGCGTGACGCCGCGGGCCCGCCGGCGGGCGGTTGGAAATCGATTGACAGGGGTGGCGGCCGGGCGTAAGCTGACCCGCTTTTTTGGCCCGAGTTCGGCGCCCCACGGAG
>DASTLD010000509.1:0-4142 GCA_035715345.1 Longimicrobium sp. | reverse complement strand
GGTGGTCACCGGCACCGGCGCGCCCGTGGAGCGGCGCGAGGTGGGCAACACGGTGTCCAGCGTCACGGGCGAGGCCGTGAGCAACGCCCCCGGCGCCATGTCCGCCGACCAGGCGCTGCAGGGCAAGATCGTGGGCGCGCTGATCTCCGAGAACAGCGGCCAGCCCGGCGGCGGCGTCAGCATCCGCCTGCGCGGCACCAACACCATCCTGGGCAACGCCGAGCCGCTGATCGTGGTGGACGGCGTGATCGTGGACAACAACAGCGACGCGCTGATCGGCCTGGGCGCCAACGCCACGCGCGGCAACTCGGCCATGACCAACCGCCTGGCGGACATCCCCCCCGAGGACATCGAGCGGGTGGAGGTGCTCAAGGGCGCGGCGGCCGCGGCGCTGTACGGCTCGCGCGCCAACAGCGGCGTCATCCAGATCTTCACGCGGCGCGGGCAGCAGGGGCGGCCGCGCATCAACTACCGCACGGAGCTGCAGGCCAGCCGCACGCCGGGGTACATCCCGGTCAACATGGACCCCACCATCGGCGTGGCGGACACGGCGGCGGACCGCACCCTGCGCACGCGGCTGGGCCAGGACACCACGCGCTACGACCTGCAGCGCGACGTGTTCCGCACCGGCCGGGGCATGAGCCACCAGCTCTCCATCGCCGGCGGCAGCGAGGGCACCACCTACTACCTGTCCGGCAACTACAGCGACGAGGAGGGGATCCTGGCCTCGACGGGCTACCAGCGCTCCGGCGCGCGCGCCCGCCTGTCGCAGCGCCTGTCCAACTGGCTGGAGGTGGGGGCCAACGCCAGCTACCTGCGCACCCGCACGGACCTGGTGCCGGAGGGCGAGCAGGTGCAGGGCGTGCTGACCAGCATCATCTTCACCCCCACCTTCTTCAACGCCCGGTTCGACACCGTGGCCGGGCGCTACCCCTACAGCCCGGTGATCGGCGCCAACCCGCTGGACGTGATCGACAACTGGATCGCGCGCAGCAGCGTCACCCGCTTCCTGGGCAGCGTGGAGGCCACGGCCACGCCGCTGTCCAACCTGCGCGTGACCTACCTGGCGGGCCTGGACGACGGCCGCCAGGAGGACGTGTACCTGCAGCCGCGCGCCTCCACCGGCGCCACCTTCACCGGCTCGCTGCAGGCGCCCACGCGCTCCGTGCGGCGCTTCAACAGCGACCTGACCGCGTCGCTGGAGACGCCGCTGCGCGACGGCTACGACCTGACCACCACCGCGGGCTTCCGCTACACGGACGACCGCACCAACACCATCCGCGCGGCGGTCAGCGACCTGCCGCCGGGGCAGCGCACGGCCATCGGCGCAGTGCAGACGGCGTCGCAGGGCATCGTGGAGCTGCGCACGGTGGGCGGCTACCTGCAGGAGCGGCTGTCCATCGCCGACCGCATCTTCCTGACGGGCGGCGTGAACATGGAGGGCTCGTCCGCCTTCGGCCGCGACCAGCGCTGGCAGATGTTCCCGCGCCTGGGCGCGTCGTGGGTGGTCGACGACCAGCCCGGCTTCGAGGACGGCGGGCTGGGGCGCGTGTTCAGCGGGCTGCGCCTGCGCGCGGCGTTCGGGTACACGGGCGGCCAGCCGCCCAGCGAGTACCTGAACCAGGTGACGTACCTGAACGTGAGCTACGGCGGCCGGCCCGGCCTGCGCCCGCCCACGCTGGCGCCCAACCTGGACCTCAAGCCGGAGCGGCAGCGCGAGCTGGAGTTCGGCGCGGACGCCGGCTTCTTCGACGACCGCGTGGCCATCGAGGCCACGTACTACGACAAGCTCACCAGCGACCTGGTGCTCTCCGTTCCGCTGGCGCCCACCAGCGGCTTCGCCAGCCAGTTCCGCAACGTGGGCGAGCTGAGCAACCGCGGCATCGAGCTGGCGCTGACCACGTCCAACATCCAGCGCGAGGGCTTCTCCTGGACCACGCGCCTGCTGTACGCGCGCAACAAGAACCGCATCGAGAAGCTGAACCAGGAGTCGGACACCATCCCCTCGGAGTACCTGAACGCGGTGATCGAGGGACACGCCATCGGCGTGTTCGTGGGACGCGTGTACCCGCGTGACGGGGCGGGCAACATCCTGCACCTGGGCCCGGGCGGCATTCCCATGGCGGCGCGCGACACCGCCGTCGTGGACGGCGTGCAGGTGATCACCGCCCGGCGGCGCGTGCTGGGCGATCCGAACCCCGACTTCACCGCGTCGCTGCAGAACACCTTCAACGTGCGCGGGGTGGAGCTGAGCGTGCTGCTGGACGGGCGCTTCGGCAACGACGTGGCCAACTTCACCCGGCGCAGCAGCGACTTCTTCGGCAGCTCGCCCAACGCGGGCGCGGAGGCGCGCGGCGACACCATCAACGGCACCTTCAGCCGCAACAGCGAGCGCAACCTGCTCTACGAGGAGTTCATCGAGGACGGGAGCTTCGTCAAGCTGCGCGAGGTGGCGCTGCAGTACCGCTTCGAGGGGCCGTGGGTGCGGCGGCTGGGCACGGACGACCTGGGCCTGCGCGTCGCCGCGCGCAACCTGCACACCTGGACGGACTACTCCGGCGTGGACCCGGAGGTCAACCTCTTCGGCGCCAGCACGGTGGCGCGCGGCGTGGACTTCGCCACCACCCCCATCCCGCGCACCTTCGTGGTGAGCCTGGACTTCAACTTCTAGGGCCTACGCATGAGCCAACCCAATCGCAGCCGCGCCGCCCGCACGCTCGGGCGCGCCCTGGCGGTGGCCGCGCTGGCCGCCGCCACCGCCGGGTGTGAGCTGGACCTGATCAACCCCAACGCCCCGCAGGAAGAGGACGTGATCCGCGACCCGGAGCTGATCCTGACCACGGCGGTCGGGTTCCAGAGCCAGTTCGCGGACAACGTGCTGCTCTTCGTCCGCGCGCCGGAGCTGGTGACGGACCAGTGGGGCACCAAGCCCATCGCGCTCCCGGCGGACCAGTCGCTGGTCCGCGGAGACCCGGACGCGTCGTTCGGCGTGGTGACGGATCCGTTCAACGCCGCCTATCGCCTCGCGCGCTCGGCGGACATCCTGACCCGCAGCGCGCCCAACGTGGAGCTGAGCCGGGGCAACCAGGTCGGCATCTCCGTGCTGTCCAAGCTGCTCAAGGCCATGGCCATCGGCCACCTGACCACGCAGTACGCGCAGCTGCCGGCCAACTACGACCCCGACGGCGCGGTGCCGCAGCCGCGCGAGCAGGTGCGCGACACCGTCATCGCGCTGCTGGAGAGCGCCCGCGAGGAGCTGCTGACGGTGACCGACGCGGAGCTGCTGCCCTTCAAGACGCGGGTGCTGGACCCCACCGCGGGCGCGGGCATCGACCTGCGCAACACGGTGGACGCCATGCTGGCGCGCTACTACCTGTTCGACGGCCGCTACACGGAGGCCAACGCGGCGGCGCAGCGCGTCAACCAGACGGCGGTGTCGCTGCTGCAGTACCCCAACCCGGGGCAGAACCCGCTGTGGAACTACATGTCCGCGTCGCGCTACGTGGGCGCGCGCCGCGACTTCTTCGTGGACGCGCAGGCGGGCGACCAGCGGCCGGCCTTCTGGGCCATCCGCACGCCGGCCACGGGGGCGCTGGGCCTGCCGGACTCGTCGTACGACTTCCGCGCGTACGGCGGCGCCCGCAACGACCCGTACCCGCTGTACCTGCCGCAGGAGATGCTGCTGATCCAGGCGGAGGCGCAGGCGCGGCTGGGCAACCTGGCCGCCGCGCGGGACCTGATCAACCTGGTGCGCACGGACGGCCGCAACCCCACCACGGGGGCGTGCACCACCTCCACCACGGAGCCGCGCGCGTGCCTGCCGCCGCTGCCGGTGGAGGCGCTGGACACCATCGAGGAGGTGATGGTGGAGATCCTGTACAACCGGCGCTACGAGCTCTTCGGCCAGGGCCTGCGCTGGGAGGACCTGCGTCGCCTCGACGCGTACACGGCGGACCGCTCGTCGATCCCGGAGGACTTCCTGCCCTTCCCGGAGCAGGAGTGCGACCGCAACCCCAACGCGGGCTGCTGACGCCGCCCGGCTGACCGCATGACCGGAGCCCCACCACCCGCGGAGGGTGGTGGGGCTCCGGGCTTTTACGGCCGGCGCTCACGCGGAGCCGCGGAGGACGCGGAGAACTGCA